>NZ_JBVJLS010000008.1:0-157750 GCF_055584605.1 Nocardia sp. NPDC102475
CCTACCGAAGTCCACAGCAGTTCTGGTGCGATGCGTTTCGCTTCGGCTCGCATGCCCGCCGCTAGGCCGGGTTCGGTGATCACGCGGCGCAGCGCAGTGGCGATCTCGGTCGGTGATTCTCGATCGACGAGCATGCCCGCGCCGCTCGACAGCAGTTCTTCGGCATGCGGGAAGTCGGTCGATATCACCGGTTTGCCCGCCGCGACTGCCTCGATCAGCACGCCGGATGTCACCTGCTCACGCGAATCGTAGGGCAGCAGAACGACATCGGCCTGCCGGATCAGCCGGTACAGCTCGACGTTGGACAGGTAGCGGGCGTCGAAGTGCACGGCGTTGGCGACACCGCGGCGCTCGGCGCGCTCGACGAGGCCGGTGCGGTAGGACTCACCGTGGCGCGCGAGCACTCTCGGATGTGTCTGTCCCACCACCCGGTACTGTGCGGCCGGGCGCAGGTCGGCGATGTGGGCCATCGCGTCGATGCCCCATTCGATGCCTTTGCCCTCGCCGAGCAGTCCCCAGGTCAGGATGACCGGTGTCCTGGAGATGGGCTGGTGTTGGTCGCCGGGCCGTCCGCAGCGATTGTCGGTGGCGCCGTGCGGAATCACCCGGACCTTGGCCGGGTCGACCGCGTAGTGGTCGATGAGTCGTCGGCGGGCCGTGTTCGTCATGGTGACGACGGCCGTGCAACTGCCGGTGAGCTGCTCGAGGATCATCCGCTGCTGCGGGGTCGGGGTGACCAGCACCGTGTGCAGCACGACGATGGTCGGAACCCGAAGGGCGCGAACGATTTCGAGAATATCGACGCCGTCGCGCCCACTATAGATGCCATATTCGTGCTGGATGATCGCAATATCGAAGCGGTTGAGTGCGATGGCTGCGGCGGCGGCGCCGCGGTGGTCGCTGCGCTCCCACTGATGTGCCACCTCAGGTGGCGGTGCCGGATCCGGACCGTCGACCACGGCAACGACGCCGACGATCGGACGGCGCACGAAATCGACCGGCACGGAACCGATTTCGCCGGGCGCGGTCAACGCATCGACGAGTGCGCCGGTAAAGGTCGCCAGCCCGCACTGGGTCGGTGAATAGGTACTCAGAACGCCATAGGACCGAGCCGACACTACGCCAGCCTTTCTGCTTCGAGGCAGCGCCGACGGTGCCGCTGTCTGCAGCCACTCAATTGGCTGATCGTGTTGCGCTGAAGCGCTTGAGAATCCCACTCCGGGAAAAAGACACGAAGGGATCGGCAACCAGGTCTCGAGCATAACACTCGGATCGGCGAAAATTGGTGTGATATGATCGCCGCATCATGTTCGCCCACATCTGGGGCGGCTTTCGGCGGCATTGCCGCCAGTAATCGAGGATTTTATGAGAATCGGCGTTATTGCGTCGGTCGCGCACCGTACACCTCCGAAAAACTATGGCCCGTGGGAGCAAATCGCTTCGACGCTGGCCGAGGGATTCGTAGCGCGTGGACACGATGTCACACTGTTCGCGACGGCGGACTCCGAGACTTCGGCGCGGCTGATCTCCGCCGTCCCGTCGGGGTATGAGGAGACGGCTGGCGCGGATGCGAAAGTTTTTGAAGCGCTGCATAATTCGGCGGCATTCACCAGAGCCGGTGAATTCGACATACTCGCCAACCATTTCGACTTCATGCCGCTGACCTACAGCAGGCTGGTGTCCACACCGATGGTGACGACGATTCATGGCTTCTCCTCCCCGAAAATCGTTCCGGTTTATCGGGAATTCAGTGACATCGCCCACTATGTGGCAGTCACCGATGCCGATCGCGACCCGGATCTGCGCTACGCCGCGACGATTCATCACGGTATCGATCTCGCCCAGTTCACATTCCGGCCGGAGCACGGCGAATATCTGCTCTTTCTGGGCAGAATTCATCCGGACAAAGGCACGCACCTGGCGATCGAAGTGGCGCGCCAGGCCGGACTGCCATTGATCATCGCGGGAGTGATTCAAGACGAGGAATACTTCCATTCAGCGGTCGAACCGCACCTCACCGGCACCGATGTGACCTATCTCGGTCCGGTCGGCCCGGCAGAGCGAGACGCGCTACTCGGTGGCGCCCGCGCACTACTGCATTTGATCGGTTTCGCCGAGCCGTTCGGCCTGTCGGTCGTCGAAGCCATGGCAACCGGGACACCGGTCATCGCAACACCATTGGGTTCGATGGCCGAGATCATCCGCCACGGCCGCACCGGATTCCTCGTCGCCGATGTCGCGGGTGCGGTCGCGGCGGTATCGGACCTCGGGCGACTCGACCGTGCTGCCTGCCGGGACGACGTCTTCGAACGTTTCACCGCTGATCGCATGATCGATGCCTACCTAGCGCTATTCGAGCGGATCGTACGAGATTCCGGACCTCGCACCGAATCGGCCGAGCCGGTGGCGCAACAGGCCATCGGCTCGCCCGGACTGTTCTCCCACGCCGGACTGTAACCGACAGCGCCTCAGCGCTATTGGGCCCCAGACCGGGTGCCTCCTTGGTGCGTTGTCCCGGTTCGTGACGCCGACCGCATCCGACTGTTCGCTTGATCGGGCGGGGTGTCGGCGGGGATGACCAGCAGGGCCAGATGAGTGCCGCCGGCGCCCACCAGATGCATGACATCGTGTGGTTGGGCAGCGCTTGGTCCGTGCAGTCGGATGCCGTCGTCATGGTCGATGCGGCGTTGGGCGAGGCTGACCGCGTTCCAGCAGAAGCCGATTCGCACGGTCGGGCCGAGGCGTGGGGTAAGGACGCTGATCAGGTCGTGCAGTTCGGCGGTGAGATTGGCCGTCCACGGCCACCATGCACCATCGACCTGCCCCGAGCGGGAGCCGCTTCGACGCAGCAGCAGGCGTGGCGTGCGGGTAGGTATCCGGAACGGTTGCAGGTTGCGTAGGGGCGGGCCGATGTTCCTGGCCATGTCCCGGTGATTGGTTATCGGGCGGGGCGCCGTGATGTGAGTCATGATCTGGTCTCGATTCCACTGGCGGCCAAGGTCGCCGATTCGGGTTTGACGGCGGCCATCAGGGCCGCATGCGCGGTGTCCTCGGCGGTGGCCGACGGGATTACCCGGAGCACGATCAAGCCGCTGTCGCGACCGAAGACGAACATCGTGTTCCACCGCTCGAAGCGATAGGGATCGAGCCGGACCGTGCGGTTGGCGACGGTCATTTGCTGGGGTGCGCGCGACCAGCACGCGGGGTCATAGACGACGCGCCAGACCGGACCGAGCCCCACCGATAGGACCGCCAGGAGATCTGGCAGTTCGGCGGTCAGTTCGCCGGATCGCGGCCACCAGGCGCCATCGATATATCCGTCGCGTTCGGTCTTCGGCTTCAGTCTCAATCGAGGCGTGTATTCCGGCGGGACGCGATGTCGAGCGGCCGGTGCGCGGATCTTTTTCGGTGACATGATGGTGCTCCTGTTTCTGCCGTGGTGCCCGCCGATTGCTGGGCGTCGCGGGTATATCGCGACGGTGCCCGCGTGCCGTCTGGACGGTCAGTAGAAGTGACGTCGACCGCGGATGGGTGGCCGCTGGTGCCCGCGAGCGTGAGCACCAATCCGATGACCGACGATGACGCCTGCGGTCATGATCTCTGGAATACCTGCGAGGATCCAATGATCAGGAGAACGCCTCCGAGGATGGTCATAAGCGGAGACCCGGTTTCGGTTCCGTGGAGTGCCGATTCGGGGTGCCGTCACCGGGGCCGATTGCGACCGCATCAGATCCTCAGATCTGTTGGTTCTTCCAGTAGACGCCGATTACGCCGTGATGTCAACACCGTAGGTCTACGATCATGACCTACAGCGAAGATGCTGAGGACTGGAGAATGCTTCGAAATGACCGAACCACCGACCGATCACACGAACTCCCGATCCGGGCAGCCCGCCCGGGCGACCGCAGGCCGGGGCAGCGGTCCGGTGACCAGGGCAACGGTGCTGCACGCGGCGCTCGAGATCGTCGATCGGGACGGGATCGACGGACTCTCGATGCGGCGGCTGGCCGACGCGGTGGGCCGGGATCCGATGGTGGTCTACCGGCATGTGGCCAATAAAGCCGCGGTGCTCGACGGCGTCGCCGAGGTTGTCTTCGCGCAGTTGTCGGTCGATGCCTCCGCCGCGGACTGGGCCGCTCAATTGCGAGTGGTCGCACGCGATTTCCGACGCTTGGCACTGGCCCACCCGAAGGCGGTACCGTTGCTGGTGACCCGGCCGTTGGCGACACCATTGGGGCTGCGTCCCCAGGCGGTGGTCCGTCCGCTCGAGGACATCCTCGCACTGCTCACCCGCGCCGGGTTTTCCGGTGCGGATGCCCTGCACATCTACCGTGCATTGTTCGGCTTTCTCTACGGTCACGTGCTCAACGAGTTGCAGGAGATCGTGGAGCATCCCGAGGAAACCGACGAGGTGCTGCGACTCGGACTGCATCGGCTGCCCATCACGAAGTTCCCGTTGCTGCGCGAGCTCGCTCCGGTGCTGGCCGCCTACGACGGCGCATCCGAACTCGAACGAGGCCTGGACATCCTGCTCACCGGACTCGCGCAGACACTGTCCGGCCCGGGGCGATGATCTTTTGCCGCTCAGGCCCCAGCCCCACCTTCGAAGTCCCAACGTTGCTGTGCTGCAATCATTTCGGCATCGGCCGCCACGTGGTCGAAACCCCTCTCTCGACCACGTGGCGGCCGGGTCATAGTGGCGGCGAGGCCGGTGAGCAAAATGTCCAGGCCCTGTTCGAGTTCGGCGACACCGTCGTAGGCGGCCAGGTCGGTGGCGAGGCTGCGCAGCAGCGGGAATTCGCCGATCGGAAGGCGGTGCAAGCCCAGACGCAGCAGGTCGGTTGTCTCTTCAGGGCGTTCGACGAGCTCCTGTCGCTCGTTGAGGATGTGGCCATAGAGAAAGCCGAACAGCGCACGATAGATGTGCAGCGCATCGGTGCCGCTGAATTCGGCGCGGGTCAGTAGCACGAGGATCTCCTCCAGTGGACGCAGCGTGCCTGCCGGCCGGAGCCCGAGCGGGGTGGCCAGCGGGTGGGTGACCAGCAGCGGAACGACATTCGGGTGCTCGACCGCGAGACGGCGGAAGTTCCGCGCGACGCTGCGCAGTTGGTGGCGCCAGTCGCGGTCGGTGGTGTCGACGGTCAACTGCTCGAACACGATCTCGGCGACACCATCGAGCAGCGCCGCCTTATTCGCGGCATGCCGGTAGAGCACCATGGGGTCCCGGCCGAGCGCCGCGCCGAGGCGTCGCATCGATAGCCGGTCGACGCTGTCGCGGTCGATGATCTCGAGCGCGGCCGCCAGCATCGCTGCCCTGGTCAATGGAGTATTCCCGGCGTTGGCGCGGTGCGCGCGACCTGCCAGCCCCTGGGGGGAACCGATGGGTCCTTCCTTGATTCCGTTCACCTGATTCAGCGCCTCTCGATGAAACAGCACAACTGTTAACGACGTAAGCCTACGCCGTAGACAGGAGGCGTAGATACGCCATATGCTGTGGATATATCGGAGACCGCAGCGGCCGGTCAGCCGGTCTCGGCTGTCCGCGACCGAGACTGCGCAATCCGGAGACAGGAATATTCCGATGACGATCGAAGACAAGGTCGCGCAGCAGGTTCGGGCAGTCCGCACAAGCTTGCGGAAACTGCTCGCCAAACCGGACGAAGACAGTCGGCGTCGGACCGACATTGGCGGCAAGCGCCCCAACGATGTGGTCGAGCGCATCTCGAAATCGCTGCGGGACGCATTCAAACGCTAACCCGATCGGGGGGCATGAGGAATGGCAATCACACAGGTCGCGGTCTACGCGCATCTGACCGCGACCGATATCGAGGCACTCGGTGACGAGCTCGATGCGATTCGCCACGACATCACCGATCAGCGCGGTGCGCGGGATGCGGCCTACATCCGCCGCACGATCGCCTTTCAACGGACACTGGATGCCGCGTCACGGCTGATGATCAGTCTCAGTCACAAGCGGACCGGTTGGATCTTGGGAACCGCCGGGTTGGCGATGGCGAAGTGCATCGAAAATATGGAGATCGGCCACAACGTCGGCCACGGCCAATGGGATTGGATGAACGACCCGGAAATCCATTCCAGCACTTGGCAATGGGATATGGCGGGTCTGTCGTCGCAGTGGCGTTATTCGCACAACTATCGCCATCACGTCTTCACGAATGTGCTCGGCATGGACGAGGATATCGGATTCGGTGTCATACGCGTGACCCGCGACGACCGTTGGCGCCCAGGGAATCTGCTGCAGCCGTTGCTGAATCTATTGCTGGCGGCCACCTTCGAGTGGGGTATCGCGCTGCACGGCCTCGACTCCGAACACCTCCGAGCGGCGACCCCGGCCCAGAAGGCGATGCAGACCAGAGCGCTCCTCGGCAAGATCGCCCGGCAAACCGGCAAGGACTATCTGCTGTTCCCCGCGTTCAGCGGGCGGCGCTGGCGGCGCACCTTGGCCGCGGACACCAGCGCCAATGTCCTGCGCAACCTATGGGCCTATCTGGTGATCTTCTGCGGGCATTTCCCAGACGGCGCAGAGAAATTCGCACCGACCGTCCTGGAACACGAGACCAAACCGGAGTGGTATCTGCGCCAGATGCTTGGCACCGCAAATTTCGACGCGGGCCCAATACTGGCCTTCCTCAGCGGCAACCTCTGCTACCAGATCGAACACCATCTCTTCCCCGACCTGCCGAGCAACCGCTATGCCGAGATCGCCCTGCGCGTGCGGGCGCTGTGCGACAAATACGATCTGCCGTACACCACCGGTCCACTACTGCACCAATATCTGCTGACACTGCGCACCATCCACAAACTGGCGCTGCCCGACAGCCTCCTGATCGCCGACTCCGACGACGCACCCGAAACCGCATCCGAATATAAGTTCAAGGGAATCGATTCGTGCACGGCGGTCGACGCCGACCGGACGCCGGGACGCCACGGGTTGCGCACGGCGTTGCGACGACTAGCCAGCAATCGTGCGCTCGTCCGCTAACTGGCACCTCCCACAGTTGCGCAGTTGCACAAGGTAACTCGGACGGCCGCGTCGCCCCCGTCACAGGAAACTGCTGCCCGCGCGAATGCCCGCACATCCGTCGTTCGAGAACTTCGAGCGGGCCGACTTTCCCCACCGCCAGCGCCGTACCGCCGAATCCCTCACCGCGACAATCGGAACGCATTCGCACACACTGGTCATCCCCACACAGGCACGCAACGAGCTGCTCGAACGAATCTCCGACTACCTGCACAGCAGGCCCGAGACAGCGGCCGCGAATTCGACTTCCCCATCCACACCGACGTCATCCGCACCGTACGCCGCCCGGTCGATACCCGAACACCGCAGCCGAATTGAGCGGCGCGGCGGTCTAGCGGAAGTCGCTACCTACTCGGTGCGCCACGCACGCCGCAGCACCGCCCCTGAGCTGTACGGAGACCCGTATCGCCGCCTCTGATGCGCCCATCGAACGATCACTGTTCGCCGCAGAACTACGCAATCCCACAAGGGAATTCGAGTAGCTATCTACTCGGGTGAGCACCCCACCCCGGGCCATACGCTTCTCCCATCGTTGAGGTTCAGCACGAATCGGAGGAGAAATCATCGCCATTGTGGTTTGCGGTCGATCCCCTGGATGACCCCCGGGTTGCGGTAAGACGCATGAGCGCGGGTGCAAGGAACGACGACACCGATCCAGCGTGAGCTGGGTAACGTCAGGGCAGGCAGCGGACGCATTGTGTCCGAAGCCGTTGCATACCAGACATTTACGTTCCTGCGGGCGTCGGTGCGGCTCGGATCCTCGCCGCGCGACGTCACCGAACTCGGAGTCGGATAGAGTCGCCGATCCACGACACATTCAAGGTAACGGCCGCCGGACCCGAGACTCCGGCGATGCGAAAGTCATTCGCACGGGCGGCTATTCGGCACCGACAAACGTATGGTGCCGATGCGACGTACGGCACCGATCAACGTATGGTGCCGTACGACTGGCACAGCGCCGGAAATGTACGGCGCGCTCGAACTGCGGTGCCGAAATGTGCGGCGCTATGAATTCGAGACCGATAACGTACGGCACTCCAAACGTACGATGCCGCCAAAAGTACGACGCCCATGGTGCCGAGAAATGTACGGCACCAACCAAGGTCGGGTACCCAGCAATGTTCGGTACCGAGAATGGCCGGTACCGACCAGTGTCCGGTGCCTACTCCGGACGGACTGTAAGAATCCGCGGCCCATCCTCGGTAACCGCAACCGAATGTTCCCAGTGCGCCGCCCGACTCCCGTCCAACGTCACCACGGTCCAGTCATCATCGAGCACCTTCGTCTGCGTAGTGCCCAACGTCAACATCGGCTCGATCGCGAGCACCGATCCGACCACGAGTTTCGGCCCCTTACCTGGCGCACCCTCGTTGGCCAGGAACGGATCCATATGCATCTCCCGGCCGATGGCGTGCCCACCGTAACCGTCGACGATGCCGTAGGACCGTCCGTGCTCCTTTTCGGCCGCGCGCGTACCCATTTCGATGGCATGCGAGACGTCGGTCAGCCGGTTGCCGGGCAGCATGGCCGCGATACCCGCCTCCATCGACATCTTGGTGGCCTCGCTGAGCAGTTCATCGGCCTCGATGATCGTGCCCACACCGAAGGTCCAGGCCGAATCACCGTGCCAGCCTTCGAGAATCGCGCCACAGTCGATCGAGACCAGATCACCTTCGGTCAGGATCTCGGACGAGGTCGGAATCCCGTGTACCACACGGTCGTTCACCGATGCGCAAATCGAACCCGGAAAGCCGTGATAACCCTTGAACGACGGCACCGCGCCCGCATCGCGGATCACCTGCTCGGCGATCTCGTCCAGCTCCAGGGTGGAAACACCGGGCTTGGCCGCCGCGCGCACCGCGACGAGTGCGCGGCCGACAATCGCACCGGCCGCCGCCATCGCATCCAGTTCGCCTGCCGTCCGGAACGGCACGACCTTCTTCTTGCGGTTGAAGACCATCCGGCCTCAGTGTCCCAGGGCGCGCAGCGCGCGTTCGTTGACCTCGTCGATCTCACCGACACCGTCGACCGAGACGACCAGACCGTCGTAATGCTCCAGCAGCGGCTCGGTCTCCTCGCGGTACACCCGGAGCCGGTTGCGGATCACGTCTTCGTTGTCGTCGTTGCGACCGCGCGCCATCATCCGGCCGATCACGGTCTCCTCGGGCACGACGAAGCAGAGCACCGCGTCGAGCTTCTTGTCCATATCCGCGAGGATCTTCTCCAGCGCGTCGGCCTGATCGACCGTGCGCGGGTAGCCGTCCAACACAAAGCCGTTCGCGGCATCCGGCTCGGCGACCCGAGCCTCGACCATGCGGTTCGTCACATCGCTCGGTACCAGATCGCCTGCGTCGATGTACTTCTGTGCCTCCCGGCCCAGCGGCGTCTGGGCGGAGATATTGGTGCGGAACAGGTCCCCGGTGGAGATGTGCGGGACGCCCAGTTTGTCCGACAGTAGGTCGGCCTGGGTGCCCTTGCCGGCTCCCGGCGGTCCGAGCAGTACAAGTCTCACTTGAGGAACCCTTCGTAATTTCGATTCATCAGCTGGCTTTCGATCTGCTTCACGGTGTCCAAGCCGACGCTCACCATGATCAGCACCGAGGTGCCACCGAACGGAAGGTTCTGGGTGCCACCGGACGCGCCGATATCGAGGAAGAGGTTCGGCAGGACGGCCACGAGACCGAGGTAGATCGAGCCGGGGAGGGTGATGCGGCTCAATACGAAATTGAGGTAGTCGGCGGTGGGCCTACCGGGGCGATACCCGGGGATGAAGCCGCCGAACTTCTTCATCTCGTCCGCGCGTTCCTCCGGGTTGAAGGTGATCGCGACATAGAAGTAGGTGAAGAACACGATCAAACCGAAGTAGATCGCGATGTATGCGGGATTGCCCGGGTTCACCAGGTATTTCTGGATGATCTCCTGCCACCAACTCTTATCGGTGGCGGTTTTCGAGGAGGTCAGCTGCGCGACCAGGTTCGGCAGGTACAACAGTGAGGACGCGAAGATCACCGGAATGACACCGGCCTGATTGACCTTCAGCGGCAGATAGGTCGAGGAACCGCCGTACATCTTGCGGCCGACCACACGCTTGGCGTACTGCACCGGAATTCGGCGCTGGCCCTGCTCGACGAAGATGACGGCGGTGACGATCGCGAACGCGGCCACACAGACCAGACCGAAGACCAGTCCACCGCGGTTCTGCAGAATGTTGTTGCCCTCGTTCGGGATACGCGCGGCGATACCGCCGAAGATCAGCAGCGACATGCCGTTACCGACGCCGCGCTCGGTGATCTGCTCGCCGAACCACATGACCAGTGCGGCACCGGCGGTCATCACCAGCACGATGATCACCATGCCGAAGATGCTGGTGTCGGCCAGGATGTCCTTCTGGCAGCCCTGCAGCAGCTGACCGCGGGCCGCGAGCGCGACCAGACCGGTGGCCTGCAGGATCGCCAGCGCGATCGAGAGGTAGCGGGTGTACTGCGTCATCTTGTTCTGGCCCGTTTGGCCTTCTTTACGCAGTTCTTCGAAGCGCGGGATGACGACGGTGAGCAGCTGGATAATGATGCTCGCGGTGATGTAGGGCATGATGCCGATCGCGAAGACCGACAACTGCAGCAGCGCACCACCGGAGAACAGGTTGATCAGCTGATAGATACCGGCGGAATCACCGCCGGAGACCAGGTCGATACATTCCTGCACGCTCTTGTAATCGACACCGGGGGACGGCAGCGAAGCACCCAAGCGGTACAACGCGATCAACCCCAGCGTGAAGAGAATCTTCCGCCGTAAGTCCGGAGTCCGGAAGGCCGATACGAAGGCGGAAAGCACAGATCCTCCTGGCGAACGACATGGTCATGCCACGGATATAGAAAACCCATGACGAGGCTTGGCAGACAACAATTGAACTCTAACAGTGGCACCGGACGAGCTCTTCACTCGTCCGGTGCGCTATCTGCAGAGTACCGTCAGCCCAGCTCGGTGACAGTGCCACCGGCCGCGGTGATCTTCTCCTTGGCGGCGCCGGTCACCTTGTCGACGGTCACCTGGACCGCGACGCCGATCTCGCCATCGCCGAGAACCTTGACCAGCTGGTTCTTGCGAACCGCGCCGGCTGCCACCAGCTCCGCCTTGCCGATCGCGCCGCCCTCGGGGAACAGCTTGGCGATCGCGCCGACGTTCACGACCTGGTATTCCGTGCGGAACCGGTTCGTGAAGCCCTTGAGCTTGGGCAGCCGCATGTGAATCGGCATCTGCCCACCCTCGAAGGCGGCCGGGACGTTCTTGCGAGCCTTGGTGCCCTTGGTACCGCGGCCCGCGGTCTTGCCCTTGGAGCCTTCACCGCGACCCACACGGGTCTTCTCGGTCTTGGCGCCGGGAGCCGGACGCAGGTGATGCAACTTGATGGTCATGTCAGACCTCCTCAACTGTTACGAGGTGGCGCACGACGTTGATCAGCCCACGGTTCGCAGGGTTGTCCTCACGAACCACGGTCTGGCGGATCTTGCGCAGGCCGAGCGTACGAAGGCTCTCCCGCTGGTTCGCCTTGGCGCCGATCGACGACTTGATCTGGGTCACCTTGAGATCTGCCATAATTACCGACCTCCCGCTGCCTGAGCGCGTGCGCGCAGCATGCCCGCAGGGGCAACATCCTCGAGGGGCAGACCACGGCGGGCCGCGACCTCTTCCGGACGCTGCAGCATCTTGAGCGCCGCAACCGTCGCGTGCACGACGTTGATGGCGTTGTCGCTACCGAGCGACTTCGCCAGAATGTCATGGATACCAGCGCATTCCAGCACCGCGCGCGCCGCACCACCGGCGATCACACCGGTACCGGGCGAGGCCGGACGCAGCATGACCACACCGGCCGCCGCCTCACCCTGCACCGGGTGGGTGATGGTCGAGCCGATCATCGGGACGCGGAAGAAGCCCTTGCGAGCCTCCTCGACACCCTTCTGGATGGCCGCGGGAACTTCCTTGGCCTTGCCGTAGCCGACGCCGACCAGACCGTTGCCGTCACCGACGATCACCAGGGCGGTGAAGCTGAAGCGACGACCACCCTTCACGACCTTGGAGACGCGGTTGATCGCGACGACGCGCTCGAGCTGGTTCTTGTCGGCCTGCTGGTCACGACGGTCACCACCGCCACGACGATCGCGGCCACCGCCGCGGCCGTCACGGCTGTCGCCGCCACCGGCGGCACCATTCTGCTGTCCGGCGGGTCCGTTGCCGCCGTCACGCCTCTGACGTCCCGGCATCAGACGTTCCTTCCGTAAATGTTTGCAGTCATCAGAACTTCAACCCACCTTCGCGAGCGGCATCGGCGAGCGCCGCGATGCGGCCGTGGTAGTCGTGACCACCACGGTCGAATACGACAGCCTCGATGCCCGCGGCCTTGGCACGCTCGGCGAGCAACTCGCCGACCTTCTTGCCCTTGGCCGACTTGTCGCCGTCCAGTGCGCGCACATCGGCCTCGATCGAGGACGCGGCGGCAATGGTCTTGCCGAGCGAGTCGTCGATGAGCTGTGCGTGCAGGTGACGCGAGGAGCGGTTGACCACCAGACGCGGACGCTCGGTGGTGCCGACGACCTTCTTGCGCAGACGGAAGTGACGGCGGGTCTTCGACAGACGACGCGTCGTCGACACGTCCTTGCCACGCGGAATGCGCTTGGCCTTCTGATTTTCGGTTTGCGCCATGATCACTTACCCGTCTTTCCGACCTTGCGGCGAACGACCTCGCCGGCGTAGCGGATGCCCTTGCCCTTGTAGGGATCGGGCTTACGCAGTCCGTGGATGACAGCGGAGATCTGACCGACCTTCTGCTTGTCGATTCCGGACACGGAGAACTTGGTGGGCGATTCCACCGCGAAGGTGATGCCCTCCGGGGCCTCGATCGGCACCGGGTGCGAGTAGCCGAGGGCGAACTCCAGGTTGGAGCCCTTGGCCGCGACACGGTAACCGACGCCGAAGATTTCCATCTTCTTCTCGTAGCCCTTGGTCACGCCCTCGATCATGTTCGAGACCAGGGTGCGGGTCAGGCCGTGCAGCGAGCGGTTCTGGCGCTGGTCGTCCGGGCGGGCCACCTCGAGCTGGCCGTCCTCACCCTTGGTGACGGTGATCGGCTCGGCGACGAGGTGGGTCAGGGTGCCCTTGGGACCCTTCACCGACACGCTCTGGCCGTCGATGGCGACCTCGACACCGGCAGGAATGGCGATGGGCTTCTTACCAATACGCGACATTTGTCCTACCTCCCTTACCAGACGTAGGCGAGGACTTCGCCGCCCACGCCCTGCTTGGCCGCCTGACGATCGGTGAGCAGACCAGTCGACGTGGAGATGATCGCCACGCCGAGGCCGCCCAGGACCTTGGGCAGGTTGGTGGACTTCGCGTACACACGCAGACCCGGCTTCGACACGCGGCGCAGGCCCTGCAGGCTGCGCTCACGGCTGGGGCCGTACTTGAGGTCGACGACGAGGGTCTTACCCACGGTCGCGTCCTCGGTCCGGTAGTCGGCGATGTAACCCTCGCGCTTGAGGATCTCGGCGATATTCGCCTTGAGCTTCGAGTGCGGAGCCTTCACCTGATCGTGGTACGCCGAGTTGGCGTTGCGCAGACGTGTCAGGAAGTCTGCGATCGGATCAGTCATGGTCATAGTTCGACCTTGACACCTTTCTCGCTGCGGTTCCCATGCAACACCGGCACACCAATAGGCATGCCAGCCGTGGGCCTACAGCAATTCGGCGGTCCGGCCGACATTTGCCGACCGGATTGAGTTCTCATATGAGCTCTCGGTGCGAGGGCCGTCCACACGTCGATGCAACAGCGCATCTAGGACATGCGGACACAGAAGTGCCCGAGCAACCGCTCTAGTGTAGGCAAGGTCGCTACCAGGACAAAATCCGGGTCCGGCCCCTTACACTCACCCGCGTGCAGGATTGTCTCGCGACCGCTTTCGTGGGTCGCGAAGCCGAACTAGCGAGTATGGCGGCACTCGGTCAGCGGGCGGCCGCCGGTCGCGGGTGCGTCGTTCTGATCGAGGGCGAGCCGGGGATCGGCAAATCGGCGCTGCTGGAAGCGGCGCGGATTCCATTGGCGGCAGCGGGCCTTCATATCCGTGTCGGTGCAGCCGAGGAGTTGCGGCAGGGTGTGCCGTTCGCGGGGGTCCGCTCCTGGCTGAACGACGTGGGCACGACCTCCCCGATCAACGCGCTGCGCAGCGGAGATCGCGCGGGCGATGTGGCGGCGACCCATGAACTCGCCATTGCCGAGGCGATTCTGGACCAGATCGATAGCTGGTGCGCGGCGGGCCCGATTGCCCTGGTCATGGACGATGTGCACTGGGCGGATCGTTCGAGCCTGGCGCTGCTGCACCGGCTCTGCACTCTCGTCGACGAATTGCCGCTGCTGCTGGTGCTCGCGGCCCGGCCACTTCCGCACGATCCGGGCTTCGCCGCACTGTCGGCCGAACTGGTGGCACGGCAGGCCCCGGTGCTGCGGCTCGGCGCTCTGCCCGCTACCGATGCCGCGGAACTGGTGCGTCATCTGGTCGGTGCCGAACCGGGTCCTCGCTTGTTGGAAAAGATGGCCGAGGCCGGTGGGAATCCGCTGCATGTCACGGAATTGGTGGCCGCTTTGGTGCGCGACGGGGCGATCAGGGTGATCGCCGACACTGCCGATCCGGCAGGCGCTGCTGTCGCGAACCCGTCCGCGTCGCTGGCCGAGGCGATTACGCAGCGGCTGGACTTCCTGTCCCGTCCGACGCGAGATGTGCTGCCGATGGCCGCGGCCCTCGGTCCGACCATTGATGTCGCGGACCTGGCGGTGGTGTTGAAGATCCCAATTCTGGATGCCTGGAGCGCTGTCACCGAGGCGCTGGAGGGCGGACTGCTCATCCGCGTCGACTCCGAGTTGGTGTTTCGGCACGATCTGATCCGGCATGCGCTGGCGGATCGGCTACCTGCTTCACTACGGTCGGATCTGCTCCGGCAGGCCGGACAGGCGCTCCAGTCGACCAATGCGCCGATCGAGCGGGTTGCCTATTATTTGTCGGTCGCGGATCGCGAATTGGATGGGACCAGCCTCGATTGGCTGGTCAATGTCGCCGACAAGCTGATCGTTCGCGCGCCCGAGCTGGCGAAACGATTGCTGAGCCGCGTCGCTACTGCACCAGATCTCGATGCTGGAATGCGTTCGGTACTGATCCGACTGAGAATTCAGGCCCTGCTCTGGGATGGGAACGCCGCCGAGGCCGAATCGGTGGTGCGTGAGGCGTTGCTCACACAGCCGGACATCGAACTTCACTGGCTGCTCGCCCAGATCTATCAAGCCCAGGCCCGATTGACCGACGCCGTCGCGCTGGCCGAGGAGGTGCTGTCCACCATGGAACTCGCCGCCGAGGACGCCGCCCGTTTTCTCGGCATGTCCGGTCTCGGCAATTTCTTTCTCGAGCGGTTCGCCGCGGCCGAGCGGGCCGGTCGGCAAGCCGCGGTACTCGGCGAGAGCGTCGGGAACCGGCTGGCCACCGGATACGGGCTCACAGCGGTGGGCGCGGTGCGCTACACCCAGGGCCGGCTCGACGAAGCGCTGGAGCTGAGCGCGCGGATCCCGGCCCTCTTCGAAGACGGAACCGGACCCGACCAATTCGATCCGTACGCGCTCTACGCCCACTGCCTGATCGAACTCGACCGGCTCAGCGACGCCGAGGAGGTTTTGCAGACAGCCATCGGGCGCAACCGCCGCTTCCGCGGTGTCTATCTGTCCTCGAACCTGGTGGCCAAGGCGCGGATGTATCTGGTGGGCGGGCGCTGGGACGACGCGCTGGCCGAATGCACGGCGAGTATGCAAACCCCCGATGTGCTCGGTTACGCGACAGTCGCGCATACCGTCGCCGCGCTCATCGGAATTCGCCGCGGCACCTTCCTGCCGGATCCCGACGGCCTGCCCGCGCCGGACGATCGCCCGGGCAATATCGGCTACGCGCATTTCCATCCATGGGTCAAGGCACTGACACACGAAGCCCGCGGCCGCCCCGACCTGGCGCTGGAACTACTCGTCGACACGCACAAGCGCCTTATCGACGGATTAGCCTCAGCCACACTGCATTACATCTATCCGGATATCGCCCGCCTGGCCGCGGAAATCGGCGACGTGCACGCGGCCCGGACGGTAGCCGCGAGCGCGGAGCTGCTGCTCACGCGACAGCCGACCGCATCGCGCACCGGAACCGCCCTGCTGTGCCGCGGCCTGGCCGACTCCGATCCCGACGCCCTCCTTGCGGCCGCCCGCGCCTTCCAACAATCCGGCCGCCCATTGTTCGAAGCCCAAGCACACGAAAACGCCGCCGTCCTACTCGCCGCAGCAGAGCGCGGACCTGAGTCCCGCAACGCCCTGGACACCGCGGTCGAACTGTATTCCGCTCTCGGCGCATCCTGGGATTCCGCCCGCGCGGTAGCCCGGGTGCGCCCATACGGAATCCGCCGCGGCGTCCGCGGCCCCCGCAACCGCCCCAAATCCGGCTGGGCCGCACTGACCGACACCGAACGCAAGGTCGCCACTCAGGTCGCCGAGGGCCTGTCCAATACCGACATCGCCGCTCAAATGTTCTTGTCCCGCCGCACAATTCAGTCGCACGTCTCGAATATCCTCGCCAAACTCGACATCCGCTCCCGCCGAGAAATCGCCACCGCCATGCCCCACTGATCCGTACATGAACCTTTGCGGCACCCAGAGCCGCCGCAACCAGGGCAAATCATGCGAATGGCCGCGGCGGAGGTACTTCTAACCGATGGGCCGGCGCGGTACCGGGCGTGCCGTGTCCGATGTCCGCGTGTCCCCATCCGGGCTGGCGAGTCGCCGTTCCAAGGCGGTGAACGCGCCGATCGCCTCGGGTGACTCGAAGGCTCGGTTGCGGCGGCCGATGGTGAGCTGGCGCAGAATTCCGGCTTCGGTCAATCGTTCGACGGCGGCGTTCGTAGCGGGAAAACTACGCCCGATCAGCGTGGCCGCTGTGGAGACGGTGAGAATCGGGGCTCCGATGAGCTTGCCGAGGAGCAGATCCAGCGCGGAGTTCGCCCGCACCGGCGCGACACGATCCCGCCATGATTGTTGCAGGGCAGCAGCTTTCACCTCGAAAGCAGCCGCGTCCTCGGCGGCCCGAGTGCACGCTGCGGCGAAGCGTGCCACCCAGGTATTCAAGTCGTAGGTGGCCTGCACCGAGTCGGCGGAACCGCTGTGCCGGAAGCGATTCAGACCGTCGATGTAGCTGTCGCTCCAGGTGGCGAGAACCAGCGACACGGGTGCTACGACGCGTTCGGCCACGCCGCGGCGGCGGAGAACGAGATGGATCAACGCTCGGCCGGTTCGGCCATTTCCGTCGATGAACGGGTGGATCGTTTCGAACTGGGCGTGCGCGATTGCCGCTTGGGCGACGGCGGGCAGGTCGTCGCTGTTGCAGAAGTCGATCAGGTCTTTCATCAGCGCGGGCACGTATTCCGGCGGCGGTGGAACGAAAGCGGCCGAGCAGGGGTTGAAAGAACTGCCGCCGATCCAGTTCTGCACGTCACGCAGGCATCCCCCGTGGTGTGTGAGTTTCGTGCCTGCCAGCAGTCGGCGATGAACCTCGAGCAGAACGTCTTCGCCGATCGGCTCGCCGCGACCGATCGCATTGGACGCCACCGCCATCGCGTCAATATTCGCCAGCACCTCGGTGGCCGTCACATCGGAGGATTCGCCCTCCAGTTGCCGCGCCGCCTCAGCGCGCAGAAGTCGGCGAGCACCGATCTCCAGCCCCTCGATCCGCGACGAGGCGACAGCCTCGGCACGCAGCAGCAATCGAGACAACGCCTCCGTCTCGACCAGTGCTTTTGCTTCGGTGTCAAGCCGGGCAATGGCCACCTCGGCATCAACGACATCAGCGGCGGTCTCGCTGGCCAGAACGATGGATCGGCCGACCAAGGGATCGGGCAGATACGCCTGATAGGTTCCAGAGCCACGATCTCGCCGAGACAGACCGCTGCCATCCCAGTTGCCCGTCCAGCGCAGCCGCACAAACTTTGCCATGAGACCTCCTTATTAAAGGTTAACAGTAAACCTTTAATAAGGAGGCGTTAAAGCGCATGTGTTCAATCCGGTGTTGGACACTCAGCGCACTACCTACCAGGGCGGATGGGTCGAAGGTTCGCCCGCCGACACATCGCTGCTGGATCCGATTCGCCCGCCTGAACCGAACGGCCTCGAATTCCTCGGCGGAACACGGCTGGTGGTATTCGACGAGGAAACGCCCGATCAACGCGTTGACTACATCAACTGGTTCTGGGCGTTTCCGGGCCGCTAGGGACCGCGAGCGGCTTCCAGCCAAGAATGGATAAACGCGCAAGGGCACGGCCTCCAGTGGAGGCCGTGCCCTTGTTCAGTTTCGTGCGGGTGCGCTCACGAGGAGCGCGAGCTCACCAGGAGCTCTTGTGCACGCCCGGGAGCTCACCGCGGTGCGCCATTTCGCGCAGGCACACGCGGCAGAGGCCGAACTTGCGGTACACCGCGTGCGGGCGGCCGCAGCGCTGGCAGCGGGTGTAGGCGCGAACGGCGAACTTCGGCTTGCTGTTGGCCTTGTTGACCAGTGCTTTCTTAGCCATGTGCTCAGTTCTCCTTGAACGGGAAGCCGAGGTGCTTGAGCAGGGCACGGCCTTCTTCGTTGTTGGTCGCCGTGGTCACCACGGTGATGTCCATACCGCGCGGGCGGTCGATGGAGTCCACGTCGATCTCGTGGAACATCGACTGCTCGCTGAGGCCGAACGTGTAGTTGCCGTTGCCGTCGAACTGCTTCGGCGACAGACCGCGGAAGTCGCGGATACGGGGCAGCGCGATGGAGACCAGGCGGTCCAGGAACTCCCACATGCGGTCGCCGCGCAGGGTGACCTTCGCGCCGATCGGCATGCCCTCACGCAGCTTGAACTGCGCGATCGACTTGGTGGCCTTGCGGATCTCGGGCTTCTGACCGGTGATCAGTTCCAGGTCCCGGACCGCGCCGTTGATGAGCTTGGCGTCGCGCGCGGCGTCACCGACACCCATGTTCACGACGACCTTGACCACGCCCGGGATCTGCATCACGTTGGCGTAGTTGAACTCGCTGTTCAGCGCGTCCTTGATCTCGGCACGGTAGCGCGCCTTCAGACGCGGCTGAGTCTTCTCAGAGGTGGTCATGTCAGATGTCCTTCCCGTTCTTACGGGAGATCCGGACCCGCTTGCCGCTCTCCTCGTCCGCCCGGTAGCCGACGCGGGTCGGCTTGCCGTCGGAGTCGACGACCATCACGTTGGACACGTGGATCGGAGCTTCCTGGGTCACGATGCCGCCCGAGGAGGCACCACGCTGGTTGGTGGAGTTGGCAACGTGCTTCTTGATCCGGTTCACGCCCTCGACCAGGACCCGGTTCTCCTTCGGGTAGGCCTGGATGACCTTGCCCTTGGCGCCTTTGTCCTTACCCGAGATGACGAGCACCGTGTCGCCCTTGTGCACCTTCATGTCAGAGCACCTCCGGAGCCAGCGAAACGATCTTCATGAACTTCTTCTCGCGCAGCTCGCGGCCGACCGGGCCGAAGATACGAGTGCCACGCGGGTCGTTGTCCGCCTTGATCAGCACGGCCGCGTTCTCGTCGAACTTGATGTACGAACCGTCCGGGCGACGACGCTCCTTGACGGTGCGCACGACGACGGCCTTGACGACCTCGCCCTTCTTGACGTTGCCGCCGGGGACAGCGTCCTTGACGGTGGCGACGATGATGTCGCCGATGCCGGCATAGCGACGCGACGAACCACCGAGAACGCGGATGCAGAGGATTTCCTTCGCACCCGTGTTGTCGGCGACGCGCAGTCGCGACTCCTGCTGAATCACTTCAGCCTCCTTGACCTGGATGTATACGCACGCCGGATTGCCGACCCGACGGGCATGGTCGTGTCACCACCCGAACGCGCGCCTGCCAGCGGTTTTCTCGATCGGATGGATCAACCACTGGGGGTTCGTGGCCGGATTGCGGGCACAGCTCCCGCGGGCAACCGGTTCAGTGTAGGGGAATCCCCAGGTCGGTCCCAAATCGGGGCCCGCAGGCACAGGCTGAACTTCCGCTGTGAAACCCGCGTGGATCAGTGCTCTCGGGCCGTCCCGTTACTACCCTCGGAACAAGCAAGATCACCGGATGAGCTGTGCACATTCCATATCATCGCTGAATAGGGGTTTCGTTGAGTTCGTCTGCGCGTCCCACCCGGGTCGGTCGCCGCACCTTTCTGATCGCACTCGGTGTGATTCCGGCCACCACCGCGCTGGTCTCCTGCTCGCGCGAGCAGTCGGTGCGGCTCACCGGTGTCGATATGCGGGGCGAGGACCCGGCGATTCGGCCACAGGACGATCTGTTCCGCTACGTCAACGGCGGCTGGCTGCGCGATTATCAGCTGCCGCCGGACAAGTCGTCGTACACCACCTTCGACGAGGTCGGTGATCGGGTCGAACAACAGCTTCGGGCGATCATCGACGGCATCCACGAGCCGAAGGCCGGAACCACCGAGCAGCAGATCCGCGATCTCTACGACGCCCGGGTCGATCTGGCCGAAATCGAGCGGCTCGGCGTGGCCCCGCTGGCGGATCTGTTCGCGGCGATCGACGGCGCGGCGACCAAACCGGATCTGGCCAAGGTGATGGGCGGGCTGCCGATCGGCGGGCTCATCGGCTTGTCCGTCGGGGTCGATCAGAAGAATTCGGCCGAATACGTCGCCGACATCTCCCAGTCCGGTATCGACTCGAATATGGGCGAGCAGTATTACCGCAAGCCCGAATACGCCGAGCAGCGCGCCGCGTATCAGACCTATCTGCAACGCGTCGCCGCGGGCGCGGGCTTTCCCGATCCGGCAGGTACCGCCCAACGGGTCTTCGAACTGGAGACCAAGATCGCCACCGGCTTCTGGGACGATGTTCGGCTGCGTAATCCCGATGCCGTCTACAACCCGATGAGCTGGGCCCAATTGACCGCGCTCGCACCGCAATTCGATTGGGAGCCGTGGCTGGCGGGCAATACCGACCGACCACGCGCACTGTTCGATCGCGTGGTGGTCGGCCAGCCGTCGTACGTGACGACGGCAGGAAAGCTGTGGGCCGAGGTCGATATCGCGGCCTGGCGGGAGTATCTGCGCATGACGGTGGTCAAACAGTTCGCATCGCTGCTGCCCAAGGCCATTGCCGATGCCGAATTCGATTTCGTCGGCAAGGCGCTGCAAGGGTCACAGGAGCGTCCGGAGCTGTGGAAGGACGGTATCGCGACCGTCAACGCGAACCTGAGCCAGCCGCTCGGGAAACTCTATGTGGACAAACACTTTCCGCCAGCGGCCAAAGAGCGCGCCTTGGCGATGGTCGCCGATCTCATATCCGCCTACCGGGCCGACTTCACCGATTCGACCTGGATGTCACCGCCGACCAGACAGGCCGCCATCGCGAAGCTCGACAAGATCGTCACGAAGATCGGCTATCCGGACAACTGGATCGACTACTCGGGATTGACGATCACACGCGGCAAGTTGATCGAATCCGTCCGCGCCGCACAGCGTTTCGAGACCATGCGCGGTTTCGCGCACCTGGGCACCCCGGTCGACAAGTCCGAATGGCAAATGTCGCCGCAGCTGGTGAATGCCCAGTACAACCCGAATGCCAATTCGATCTCGTTTCCCGCCGCCATTCTGCAGCCGCCGTTCTTCGACTCCGATGCCGCGACCGCGGTCAATTACGGCGCGATCGGGGCGGTTATCGGTCATGAGATCGGACATGGCTTCGACGATCAGGGTTCGCGCTACGACGGTGACGGCAATCTGCGCGACTGGTGGACGCCCGAGGACCGGACCGCATTCGAAGCCAAGACCAAGCAGCTCATCGATCAGTACAACGCGCTGGTCCCGGCCGGTCTCGACCCGAGCAAGCACGTCGACGGCGCGCTCACGGTCGGCGAGAATCTCGCGGATCTGCGCGGTCTCGGTATCGCCGTGGCCGCCCTCGGCATCGCCGATAAACGTGACAGCAAGGGCGACCCGGACAACCGCACACTGTTCCTGTCCTGGGCCCGGATCTGGCGGGAGAAATCGACGAAGCAGCACATGGAACTGCGACTGGCCATGGATCCGCACGCACCCAACGAGTTCCGCTGTAACCAGGTGGTCCGCAATATCGACGACTTCTACACCACCTTCGCCGTCGCACCGAGCGACAAGCTGTACCTGGCCATGGACCAGCGGGTCTCGCTCTGATCGACGGGCTGGCAACGCCGGAGACAGGTAGCCTCGGGCCAGCACTATCGCGCCTGACGAGGATGCGGCCGGGACCGCATCGGGAGAGGAAATCCTCGTGACATCAACCGGTCGTCTCGGTCAGCTGGACCGTCGTGCCTTCCTGATCGCGCTCGGGGTGGTGCCCGCGGCCGTCGCCCTGGTCTCCTGCTCGAAGGATGAGCATCAGGTGCAGCTCACCGCGGTCGATATGGGTGGTGCGGACGAGGCGATCCGGCCGCAGGACGATCTGTACCGGCATGTCAACGGCAAGTGGCTGCGGGAGTACCAGCTGCCGCCGGACAAGGCCGCGGTCGGCGCGATCAGCGATGCGAGCGACCGGACGCTGGATCAGCTGCGCGAGATCATCGAGGGCATCAAGGATCCGAAGCCGGGTTCGGAGGCGCAGCAGATTCGCGATCTCTACGATGCGCGCCTCGATGAGGCCGCCTTCGAAACGCTCGGCATGACACCGCTGACCGACCTGTTCGCCAAGATCGACGGCGCGGCGACCAAACCGGATCTGGCCAAGGTGATGGCCGAGCTGCCGATCGCCGGGCTGATCGGTATCGGAGTCGGCATCGACCGCAAGGACTCCAATTCCTATATCCCCACCATCAGCCAGTCGGGTATCACGCTGAGCGAGCAGTACTACCGCAAGCCGGAATACGCCAAGCAGCTCGCGGGCTACAAGACCTACCTCGAGAAGATGTCCGCGGGCGCTGGGTTCGCCGATCCGGCGGGGATCGCGCAGCGCATCGTCGATCTGGAGACCAAGATCGCGGCGGCGCATTGGGACAGCGTGCGCAATCGCAATACCGATGCCACCTACAACGTGATGGGCTGGCACGATCTGGTCGCGCTCGGACCGCAATTCGATTGGGATCCGTGGATGGCGGGCAATACCGATCGGCCGCGCTCGCTGTTCGACAAGATCGTGGTGGCGCAGCCGTCGTTCGTGACCGCGGCCGCGCAACTGTGGGCCGATACCGATATCGCGCTGTGGCGAGAGTATCTACGGGCCAATGTGGTCGCGGAGTTCGCCCGATTCCTGCCGAAGGCGATCCGCGACGCGCGGTTCGATTTCGTCGGCAAGGTGCTCAGCGGACTCGAGGAGCGGCCGGAGACCTGGAAGTCCGGCGTCGGCGTCGTCGACGACAATCTCGGTGACCAACTCGGCAAACTGTATGTGGACAAGCACTTTCCGCCGGCCGCCAAGGATCGGGCCAAGGAGATGGTGGCCGACCTCATGGCCGCCTATCGAGAGAACTTCACCAATTCGACCTGGATGTCCAAGCCGACCAGGGACGCCTCGATCGTCAAACTGGACAAGATCGAGGCCAGGATCGGATATCCGGATAAGTGGGACGACTACTCCGCGCTGAAGATCACCCGGGGCAAGCTGATCGAATCCCTGCGCGCCGTCAATGCTTTCGAATCCAGGAAGGCGTTCAACCGGCTCGGCACTCCGGTCGACAAGTCCGAATGGGGTATGTCGCCGCAGACCGTCAATGCCTACTACTCACCCACCAGCAACCAGATCACCTTCCCCGCCGCTTATCTGCAGCCGCCGTTCTTCGACAAGGACGCGACGACCGCGGTCAATTACGGTGCGGTCGGCGCGACGATCGGCCACGAGATCGGCCACGGCTTCGACGATCAGGGCCGTAAATACGACGCCAGCGGTAATCGCAGCGACTGGTGGACACCCGAGGACCTGGCCGCATTCGAGGCCAAGACCAAACAGCTGATCGATCAATTCGACGTGCTGGTCCCCGAGGGCCTCGATCCCAAATACCACGTCGACGGCGCACTCACGGTCGGCGAAAACCTCGCCGATCTGCGCGGCCTGCAAATCGCCGTCGAGGCCTACCGCATCGCCGCCAAGCGCGACGGCATCGAGCCCGACTACCAGCAGATGTTTTTCTCCTACGCCCGCAGCTGGCGCGAAAAGCAGACCGAGGAATCAACCATCAGCCTGCTCCAGGACGTCCACGCCCCCAACGAATTCCGCTGCAACCAGATCGTCCGCAATATCGCCCAGTTCTACAACACCTTCACCGTGCAGGAAGGCGACAAACTCTTCCTCCCCGAAAACCAGCGCATCACCCTCTGAGCCGGAGGCCGGCCTTCCTCGTTATCGGACCAGGTCCGCGAAGCGGGGCCTATCGCCAGCTATGACGCGAAGCGTTATAGTGGATGACGTGATCCTGACGTTCACAGGCAAGGACGCCGAAGACGTGTGGACCCGGCAACGATGCCGACGACTGAGCCTCGAACTACAACGGTCCGCCTACCGAAAGCTACTGATCTTGGACGCCGCCGATCACATCAACGATCTGCGAGTGCCGCCAGGAAATCGCCTCGAGAAGCTGACCGGCGACAGGGAGGGCCAGCACAGCATTCGCATCAACCAACAGTGGCGAATCCGCTTCAGGTGGACCGATGCGGGGCCGCGTGACGTCGAGATCGTTGACTATCACTGAAAGGCGGACGGCGATATGGCAACGGCGATGGACCTGATTCACCCGGGAGAAATCCTCAACGAGGAGTACCTCGTGCCGCTGGGGATTTCCCAGAACGGCCTAGCAGTCGCGCTCGATGTACCGCCCCGCCGGATCAACGAGATCGTGCACGGCAAGCGCCGCATCACCCCAGACACGGCATTGCGACTGGCGCGATACTTCGGCACCAGCGAGCGCTTTTGGCTCAACCTCCAGGACCGGTACGACATCGAGGTCGAACGCATTCGACTCGCCAGTGTGCTGGCCGCCATTACACCGCTGAAGTCGGCGTAGTCATCGAACCAGTCCGCGAAACCGTCCGTTGCGCGAAAGAAGCCCGGATGCGGAGCCGGGCTTCTTTCGTGGCGAAACGCTTGTGAGCGAATAGGGTTCGCCGCCGAGGCGACTCGGGTCAGAAGGCGCTGCCGGTGGAGGGGCGGGGGAAGTAGCCGGGCCAGCCGGGGTAGTAGCCGGGGTAGCTCGGGTAGCCGGGGTAGCTGCGGTGGCCCCAGCCGCCGTTGCCCCAGCCACCGAAACCGCCATAGCCGCCGAAACCGCCATAGCCGTGGTGGCCGTGGATGTCTTCGGCCTGATCCACCAGCACGATCGCCGGACCTTGGGTGTCGGTCGTATCGGCGAGCGCAGGGCCCGCGACCGCGGCGATCGAGGCCAGGGCCAGGGCGGAGGTGATGGCGATGCGGGCGACCATGGGGCGGACGCGTCCGGCGGAACTCTTTTGATTCATCGGAACTAACCTCAATTCGGTATGCGTCAGTCGTGCGAAGACCCGCGTACTCACGGGTTCGACGTCGATGCCTCCCGGACGAGAGGATCATTATTGACGTCATTTAACGTACCGCTATATAGCGGTACGTTCAATAGGTTCACAACAGATGACATGACAGCAACCAGCAAGCCAAGATGGTTCGGCGATCAATGTAGGTTAGGCTGGCCTTTGCTGCTGCGGCTCGAAGGGAGCCGAGTCGGGGAATTCCTCGATGAAGGAGAGGGTGTCGATGGAGTCTGTACGGACGTCTCGTGGCTGGAAGCGGGCGGCGATTGCCGCGCTGGCCGGTGCGCTGACCCTGGGTATCGCCGCCTGTGGGTCGTCGAGCGACGACGCGGGGTCCGGCGGTGGCGCACCCGTCACCATCAACCACGCCCGCGGCACGACGACGGTGCATGGCACCCCGAAAAAGATTGTCACGCTGGGGAATCAGTGGCTGGATTCGACGCTGGCGCTCGGCGTGACCCCGGTCGGCTATGTCGACAATGTCGCCTCGGTATCCAAGAGCACCCCGGCGTGGGAACCGAAGTCGCTCGAATCGGCGAAAGCCTTGAATACCACCGGCAATATCGCCGAGCAGGTCGCGGCGCTGGAGCCGGATCTCATTCTGGTGGACGGATTCCTGGCCGACCAGAAGACCTATGACGAGCTGTCCAAGGTCGCCCCGACGCTGCCCGCACTCACCTCCTCTTCGATCCAGCCTTGGCAGGACCTGGTGACCACGCTCGGCAAAGTACTGCACAAGGAAGACGACGCGTCGCGCGTGATCGCCGATGTGGACAAGAAGGTGGAGTCCATCGGCCAGGCCGATCCGGGTCTGAAGGGCAAGACCTTCGCGAGTACCTGGTTGGCCAGCCCGGCCCAGCTGATGGTGCTGACCGATCCCAACGACGGGTCGAGCAAGATCTTCACCCAGCTCGGACTGAGCATCCCGAAGAACCTCACTGATCAGCCGTCGAATCAGGGCAGGCTGGCGCTGTCCCCGGAGCGGGTCGACGAGCTCACCGCCGATCTGCTGCTCGCGGGCTACTCCCCCGGTATGGACGAAAAGTACCGGCAGCTCCCCGGATACACCGATCTGCCCGCGGTGAAGAAGGGTTCGGTGGTCTTCCTCACGGTGCAGGAGATCAGCGCAGTCAACCAGCCGACCGCACTGTCGGTGCCCTACCTGTTGAACAAGCTGGAGCCCGCCTTCGCCAACGCGGCGAAATAGGTTCAGCGCGCCGGAGATTCGAGGCCCGCACGCACCAGCGCGCGGGCCTTCGGCCATTCCGCGGCCAGAGCGAGCAGGTACCTGAGTTCATCGGTCCGGTCGCGCAGGTCGACCGGAGTGGCGCGACCGGAGGCCGTCGCGGGCGACCCACCAGCGGCTTTGGCCTGCACGGCCCGCGCGATACACCGCGCGTATTCGCGGATATCGGTGTGCGCCTCGACATCCGGTGCGTACGGCCGCAATTGCACCAGGGCGTCGCGGATTTCGACCGTCATCCGATACAGCCGTGACGTGGAGCCACTACTCGGCCGAGCCAGCACCACCTCGGGTACGGCATCGGTGAGCGACCGCCACAGCGGGCGCAGTCGGCGACAGCACCGACCGGCCCGATCCAACTCCGCCCGAAACAGCAGCGCATTCCACAGCGGGATTCCGATCAGACCGGCGAGCAGGACCAATGTCGCGTAGGTTCCGATCTCCCAGATCAGCCCCTGCTCATCGGGTCGAGTGCCGGCGGCCATCCGCACGAGCGAGACCACCGTCGCGCTCGCGGCATACCCGGCGACGAGCAGCAGTGCGCCGTAGGTCAGTCGTTCCTTCGCCGTGATCCCACCGGTGCGCAACTCCCGCACGCAGGCTCGGGTCATCAGCATGCCGGACAAGGCGGTCGGCACCGCGGTGAGCGACCAGACGGTGAGCCCCCAATCTCGGTGCGGCGCAACCACTATGCCGACCAGCACAACAGCTCCGGCCGCCACGGCGATCCCGTCGTAGGTGCGCTGCCGCCGCACCGCGGTCCGCGTGTCCCCGCCGCCATCGAGCAAGCGTGCGAATCCGAATACATTCGCCACCGCCAGCGCGCCGAAGATCGTGAACAGATCGAGCGCGAGATGAGCCCGACCGAGCCGACCGACGCAGATGAAGACGAGCAGACCGACCAGATCCCAGGCCAGTGCGCGATTGATGAGCCGGTCGCTGAGGGTGTCGTCGACCAGGAACCACCGGCCGATGGTGATCGCCGCGACGAATCCGACGATCACCACCACGGGCGCGACCGGCAGCGAGTTCATGGCCCAGACAGTAGAGTCCGAGCGCGGCACGCACCAGCCGTGACTCAGCGCGCGGCGACGAGTTCGTCGGCCTCGGCGAGTTCGGCCAGTTCCTCCTCGACGTACTTGTCGCCCGCGAAGTACGAGGCCGCGGCGGCCAGGAACATCATCAGGGCGGCCGAGAAGAACACCACGATCAGACCCGAGTGGAACGGTCCGGTGAGCAGATGCGGGAAGAACTCCTGACCGGTGAGGGTGTCCGCATTGACGCCCGGCTTGGCCAATTCGCCGCTGGGGCCGAGCAATTCCTGGATCGGGTTGTAACCGAGGAAGGCGGCGAACATGCTCGCGACGGGCGGCAGGTCGGCGAGTTGGGACGCGGCCCCCGCGGATACGCCCTGGGCGCGCAGACCGCTGTCGAGTGCCGAGGGCAGGCTCGCGGCGAGGCCGACGACCATGAGCGAGAAGAAGATTCCCATCGACAGCGCATTGCCGCCGTTGAACAGGGTGCCGCGCATACCGGAGGCCGCGCCGCGCTGGGACGCGGGCACGCTCGACATGATGGCGGCGGTGTTCGGTGAGAAGAACAGTCCGCAGCCGATGCCGTTGAGCAGCACGATCGCGGCGAACACCCAGTAGTCGAAGTCGACCGGGATGACGAGCAGCAGCAGGAAGGTGAGCCCGGCCAGCGTCGCGCCGCCGGTGGTGAACCGGCGCGATCCGTAGCGGTCCGACAGCCAACCCGAAACCGGTCCGGCGGCAAGGAATCCCACGGTCAGCGGCAACAGATAGATACCGGCCCACAGCGGCGTCGATTCGTAGTCGTAGCCGTGCAGCGGCAGCCAGATGCCCTGCAGCCAGATGATCAGCATGAACTGCATACCGCCGCGGCCGATCGAGACCATCAGATTGGCGAAATTGCCGAGGCCGAAAGCGCGATTGCGGAACAGCGACAGATGGAACATCGGCTCGGCGACCTTGGTCTCCACCACGCAGAACGCCGCGAGCAGGGCGATGCCGCCGAACACCGAACCGAGCACCCAGGGGTTGGACCAGCCGGTGGGATGTCCGCCATGCGGCTGGATGCCGTAGGTGATGCCGGTGAGCAGTGCGGTCAATCCGAGGCCGAAGGTGATGGTGCCCGCCCAGTCGACCTTGCCCTTGGTGCGCATGCCCACCTCGTGCAGCGAGCGATAGGACCAGATCGAACCGATCACGGCAATCGGCACGCTGACCCAGAACACCGCGCGCCAATCCCATTCCGAGAGCACGCCGCCGATGATCAGGCCGAGGAAGGAGCCCGCGACCGCGGCGACCATATTGATGCCGAGTGCGGTACCACGCTGTTTGGCCGGGAAGGCGTCGGTGAGGATGGCAGTCGAATTGGCCGTCAGCATGGCGCCGCCGATGCCCTGCAGCACGCGCCAGACGATGATCCACATCGCGCCCGAACCACCCTGGAACGGATCGAAGGACAGCGCGACCGAGGTGACCGCGAAGACCGCGAAGCCGAGGTTGTAGATCCGGACGCGGCCGAAGATATCGCCGAGCCGCCCGAACATCACCACGAGTACCGCGGTGACGAGCAGATAGCCCATCAACATCCACAGCAGATAGCCGACATTGCCCGCTTCCAGCGGATTCAGCCCGATACCTCGGAAGATCGCGGGCAGCGAGATCAGCACGATCGAGGCATTGACCGCACTGAGCAGCACACCAATGGTGGTGTTGGTCAGGACGATCCATTTGTAGTGCGGGTGATCCCGGTCGTAGCGCAGGCGGCGGCGAATGGTCTGGACATCACCCAGATCGAGATCGGCGGATGGAATCGTCACGGCAGCCCCTTGCTGATTGTTACCTCAGGAAACTATATAGTTAGCCGATGTAACTATCAAGCCGGGGCCCCACTCAGTGAACCGCTCAGCCCTCCGCGGCCTTGCGATAGCCGCGTACCGCGAAAGCGCCGAAGACCAGGGCGAGCCCAACGGACCAGGCGAGGGTCTGCAGCAGCGGGGTGGCGATGGGGCCGCCGATCGTGCAGCCGCGCATTGCCTCGATGGCGCAACTCATCGGCTGGACGCGAACTACCGGCTGCAGCCAACCCGGGTAGTTCTCCACCGGTACGAATCCGGAATTGAAGAACATCCCGAGCAGCACGAGTGCCGAGAACAACTGCACGACCTTGTCGCCCGCCTTGCTGACGCCGACCGTGATCACCATGGTGGCGAAGCCGGGAATCAGCAGCACCGGAACGGCGAGCGCGCCGAGCACACCCAGCCAGCCCTGCTCGAATCGCAATCCGAGCGCGACGCCGAGGGCGACCACGATGATCGTCGCGATCAGCGTGCGTGCGCATTCGGCGAGCAGTCTGCCGATCAGTCCGGACGCGCGGTGCACCGGCAGCACCCAAATGCGCCGCAGCAGACCGCTTTCCCGTTCCGCGTAGAGCGAAAGGCCGGTCCCCATGGCGCCGTACATCGCGCCGGTGACCGCGATCATCGGGACGAAGCCATAGATGGCGTCCACGCCGGAGGATGCGCTGAGGAATTTGTGGAGCACCAGTTGGTACATCAACAGCAGCAGTACCGGCAGAATCACGGTCGAGGTCAGCACCTCCTGTTCGCGTGGCCAGCGCCGCAGCAGTCGGCCCATTTCGACGAAGCTCTGGTCGATCAGTGTTTTCACGGCCGTCGCCTTTCCACCCACACCGAGATCGCGGCGAACGCCACGATCAGGCCGAGAATCCAGGCCACCGCAACGGCGACGGCCGAGGTGTATTCGCCATTGGCGAGATCACGCAGGGCAGCAGCGGCTTGGGATACCGGCTGATTGCGGACGAAAGGCTGGATCCAACCCGGAAAGCCTTCGGCCGGAACGAAACCCGTGGACATCATGATGAGCAGCAGTTGCGGTGCCAGCAGTGCGGACGCACCGACTTCCGGCTTACCCGTGGCGACGCCGAGTGTGTCGGCACCGATGACCAGTGCCACGGCGAAGGCCAGGGACAATGCGATGAAGACGAGAGCAGCTGCCGCACTGTGGAATCGGAATCCGAAGGCCGTGCCGATGACCAGCGCTCCCGCGAGCCCGGCCAGCGCGCGAACCAGATTCGCGGACATCCGCGCGGCCAGCGGCACCCACGATTTGACCGGCATGGACCGCATGCGAGTTCCCATGCCGCTGAAGGTGTCTCGGGCGGCGCGGTCGGCCGCCGACATGGCGGTGAAGAACATGCCCTGCAGCACGATCACCGGCAGCAGGTACTGGGCGTAATCCGCACCGGTCTGCTCCATCGACTTGCGCAGCGGGACATAGAAACAGACGAAGAAGATCATCGGCGCGACGAAACCGAAGGGCACATCACCCTCGCGGACCGCAGCGCGCACGGTGCGACCGCTCAGCGCGGTCCACTGCATTCCGGCGGGAATGGAGACTGAGTCGGTCATGCGGTCACCAACCCGGGTTCGTCGGTGGTGAGCTTGATGAAGACCTCGTCGAGTGACGGTCTGCGCAGGGCGATGTCGATGACTTCGATACCGGCCTCGGTAATGCGGCGCAGCGCCTCGGCCAGCGTGGCGGCACCGTCGGGAGCGGGGAGCGACACCCGGTCCTTGGATTCGGCGACGGTCACCCCGCAGAGTCCGTCCAGTGCGGTGACCACGGCGGGCACGTCACCCGCGTCGACCGGAACGACCTCGCAGTAGCTCGAACCCGAGCGGGCCTTGAGTTCGTCCGCGGTGCCCTCGGCGATCACGCGACCCTTGTCGATGACGATGATGTTGTCGCTCAACGCATCCGCCTCTTCGAGGTACTGCGTGGTGAGCAGGATCGTCACACCCTGTTCCTGGAGCGAGCGCACCAGCGACCAAACGCCCTGTCTGCTCACCGGATCCAGGCCGGTGGTGGGTTCGTCGAGGAAGACGACCTTGGGCGGGCGCACCAGCCCGCAGGCGATATCGATGCGTCTGCGCATACCGCCGGAGTAGCCGCCGACGCGACGATCGGCCGCCTGGGTGAGATCGAACTGTTCGAGCAGTTCGGTGGCGCGGACCCTGGCCTGCTTCGGACGCAGACCCATCAGGCGGCCGAACAGGACGAGGTTCTCCCGGCCGGTCAGCACCTCGTCCAGGGCTGCGTACTGGCCGGTGAGCATGATGGATGCCCGCACGTCCGCGGCCTCGCGCACGACGTCGTATCCCGCGACCAGGGCGCGGCCCGCATCGGGCTTGGTGAGCGTGGACAGGATGGAGACCGTGGTGGTCTTGCCCGCCCCGTTCGGGCCGAGTACGCCGAGCACACTCCCGGCCGGTGCCGAGAAGCTCAGGCCGCGCACGGCGTGGACGTCGCCGAAGGACTTGCGGACGTCCTCGACCACGATGGCGTTTTCGATCGCGTTCATCGTTCTCCCGGAATTGCGCTTGGTATGGCGGCGGCCACTGCGGTGATGCAGCGCTGCCAGATGGTGGCGAAACGGTCGATCTCGGTGGTGTCGAAAAGTGCGTCGCTCCAGCGGAACAGGGTGGCCAACTGGGGTCCGTCTGCGCCGGGGTAGACGGCGACGACGAGGTCGAGCGCGTAGCGCAGCGGCATCTCCGGTTCGGGGGCGACCGGAAGCCGTTGGTGCAGGGAGAGGTCGGTGATCGGGGTCCATGGACCTGATGCGCCTGCGCTGAGGTCCATGCGGCCCAGGTAGTCGAGCATTACCTGCGGATCTGTGTGCGGCTCGGTATCGCCGTAGCGGAGCAAGCCGTAGTCCAAGCCCCTGTTCGGAATGCTGTGGAGCTGTGCTGCAACAGTTTTCAGCAAGCCTGCCGCTTCGGCCGAATCGGATTCGGCGCGGGTGATGTCGAGTGTCGAGCCCGTGCCGACGCGCAGTGGGTACACGGTGGTGAACCAGCCGACCGTCCGCGATGTGTCGACGTTGCCGACGGTGGCATCTTCGCGGCCGTGGCCCTCGAGGGCGACCAGTGCGCCGGTGGAGCCGTCCTGGTTGCGTTCGGCTCGCCAGGTGGTGAGCGCGATTGTCAGTGCGGTGAGCAGTAATTCGTGCATGCCGAGGTCACTGCCGAGGCCGTCGAGGATGCGGCGAGTGGTGTCGGTCGGCATGAACGACGGCGTGAGGCGATAGGAGGACCAGGTGTCGCGGGTCGGATCCGGATGGCGCAGGCCGAGTTCCGGATCGGGGCCGGTCAGCTGGTCGGTCCAGAAGTCGCGTTGGGCTGATACTTCCGGTGCGCTGCGGCGCTTGTCGAGCAGTTCGGCCCAGCTGCGGTATCCAGTCAATTCTGGTGCGACACTGGGGGTTTGCCTCGCCACGACTTGTGACCATGCATCGGCCAGATCCGCGAGGATGATGTGCCAGGAGACGGGATCCACCGCGAGATGGTGGATCGACAGCAGCAGCACATCGGGGCCCTCGAAACGGACGGCCTGAATCAGGGTGCCGATCTTCGGATCGATGCGATCGATCGCCGCTCGTGCATGCTTATCGAGTGCGGTGCCGAAGTCACCGGATACCCGGACCTCGTACAGGATATCGGCGGCCCGCACGCTGCCCGGCGCTCTGGTTTCGAACCTGTTTCCGGTCGTCGACAGCTGGCCGCGCAGCATGTCGTGACCGTCGAGTAGCGCCTGTAGCACCGCTTCCAACTGTGCCCGATCCACTTCGGCGGGCAGCGATACCAGCGTCGAAAGTGCGAGCCTGCGGAAGCAGCCGTACTCGTACATCCAGGACATGATCGGCGTCGGGAGTACCTCGCCGATCTCGGCCGGGCTGTTCTCCTGTTGTGCCGCACGGGAATCGATGGCGGCGGCCAGATCGCGGACGGTGGGGTTGGTCATGACCATGGACGGGCTGACCGAGAGTCCGGCGCGTCGCACCGCGTTCACCAGGGAGATGGCGACAATGCTGTCCATGCCGAGTTCGATGAAGTCGTCATCGATGCCGGGGGTACCGCCCAGTGCCTCGGCGAGCGCGCGGCACAGGGTCCGCTCGGTATCGGTGCTCGGCAGGGTGCGCTGGGCGGAGCCCTGTAGGGCCTCCAGCGCCAGCGCGTTCAGCGCTCGGACATCGAGCTTGCCGTTGGGGGTGACCGGCAGTTCGGGCAGCGCAATGACCCGCGCCGGAACCATATACGCAGGCAGGCGCTCCGCAAGACGGGCACGCAAGGTGGCCGAATCAGCACTGACCGCGAAGGCGACCAGACTCGGGCCGCTCGGCCGCTGCACAACCAACACAGCGCCCGCACGAACCTGCGGTAGCTGCAGCAAAGCCGTTTCGATATCGCCGATTTCGATTCGGTAGCCGCGAATCTTGACCTGGTCGTCGGCGCGGCCGAGATAGGCGAGATCGCCATTCGGTAACTGCCGCACCAGATCACCGGTGCGGTACATGCGAACACCGGGTCGGAAGGGGTCGGCCACAAAGCGATCCGCGGTGATGGCGGCCTTACCGATATAGCCGCGTGCCACCTGAGCGCCGGACAAGTACAGCTCACCGACGACACCGCGCGGCACCGGCCGCAGCATGGCATCGAAGACATAGCCGGACATGCGATCCACCGGTCCGCCGATGGTGGGCTGGGCATTGCCAGGCTCGTTGCGACCGGTATTCACCGTCGCAACCACCGCCTCGACGGTGGTTTCGGTGGGGCCGTAGCAGTTGTAGACCGCGGTGCCCGGCAGCGCGCGCAATTGCTCCCACATGGGCGCACCGATGGCCTCGCCGCCGAGGGCGAGCACGGTCAGTCGCTCACCGTCCACCAGACCGGCGGCCGAGAGCTGGGTGAACATGGACGGCGAGGTGTCGATCATGTCGATCTCGTGCCGGACGATGCCGTCGACGAGGCCCTGCGCATCGCGCATTTCGGTCTCATCGAACAGGTGGACGGCGTGGCCGTCGAACAGGCCGATCATCGGCTGCCAGGAGGCATCGAAGCTCAGCGACCAGGCGTGTGCGATGCGCAGTCGGCGGCCGAGCCGGGCCACCGCAGGGCGGTAGACACGGTCGCGGTGGTCGGTGAAGTAGCTGGTCAGAGCGGCGTGGGTGCCGATGACGCCCTTGGGTTCGCCGGTCGAGCCGGAGGTGAAGATGAGGTAGGCGGCCGTCTGCGGGGCGACCGGGCGGTAGGGCCGGATGGGGTGGTTCGCGATTCGCTCCGCGACGGTGGGGTCGTCGAGTAGCAGGACCGGGCGTGTGGTCTCGCCGAGCAGGTTCGCGGACTCCCCAACCGTCAGAATGAGTTTCGGATCGGCTTGTCGCAAGATGGATTCGACGCGTGCGGCGGGTGCCGAGATGTCCACCGGCACATAGGCTCCGCCTGCTTCCAGTACAGCGAGAATGGCGATGATGGACTGGGCCGATCGCGGTAGCGCAAGGGCGACAACGGTTTCCGGGCAGATACCGTTGGCGATCAGCTCATTCGCCAGTTGTCCAGCAGCTGCGCGCAATTCACGGTAGGTGTAGCGATCCGAACCGGTGCTCACTGCGATCGCATCCGGGCTGTGGGCGACCTGGTTCAGGAAGAGCTCGTAAGCCGTGCCATTCGCGGCGACCTGCTTCTCGACAACGACGACCTTCTCATCGGCGAGCAACAGGTCCAGCGCATCGGGGCTCGAATCGCCATGATCGGGCAGTTGGCGCAGTACAGACAGGATCCGCTGGCCGATATCGCCGACCGGGAAGTGCGGCAGGGCTTCGGCAATCGCCTCGAGCATCACGACGAGCGTGCCGTCGTTCAGATGAGACACCACCGAAAGCGGGTAGTGCACCAGGCTTTCCATGGCCACCGGCAGGAAGCGGGTGCCGTTCGCGGTGACGATCGGATCGGTGGCCGCGCCGATGGGTGCGTTCTCGAAGACGAACAGCACGTCGAACAGCGCACCGTGCCCCGCCGCGCGCTGAATGGTCGACAGGCTCACATATCCCGCATCCCGCATGGCCGCCGATTCGCGCTGCAGCTGCGCGCATTGCTGGGCGACGGTGCTGGTCCGGTCGATAAGGACGCGCGCGGGCACGGTATTGATGAACAGCCCGATCATCGTCTCGACGCCGGGCAGCGCATCCGGACGGCCGGAAATGGTGGTGCCGAATACGACATCGCGTCGATCGGTGAGCCTGCCGAGGACGACGGCCAAGGCATACTGCACAACGGTATTGGGAGTCAGGCCGTTCGCCCGTGCCCATTGCACCAGCCGCGCGGTTTCGGCATTGTCCAAGCTGAATCGGCTGCGGCGCGGAATCGCCGTACCGACTTCGGTTGCCGTACCGGCGGCCAGCATGAGCGGACCACTCAGCGGCGCGAGGTATTCGGTCCAGCTGCGGGTGATGGCGGCGGTGTCCTGCGCGGCAAGCCAGCCTATGTAGTCGCGGTACGGCCGCGCCGGTGGCAGCGAATCCGCCTGTCCCCCGGCCTCGTACACCGCGATCAGCTCACGGAAGAACACCGCGACCGCCCAGCCGTCCATCAGGATGTGATGCGCGGTCACGATCATCCTGTGTCTACCCACCCCGCCGACTCCGCAAGCTCCGTCGGCTGCCATCCCCCGGTGTCTACCCACCCCGCCGACTCCGCAAGCTCCGTCGGCTGCCATCCCCCGGTGTCTACCCACCCCGCCGACTCCGCATGCTCCGTCGGCTGCCATCCCCCGGTGCCGCTCGCCGGGCAGCGTGACCAGCGTAATTCGCAGGGCCGGACCGCGAGAGAGATCGAACCGCTGCTGCCGGTCGGCCTCGGCGATGGCATCGAATTCCGCGGGTAGCGCGGCGATTTCGAACCAGGGCAGATCCACCCAGGTCGGCACGATCTGCACCGGCTTGGGTAGATCCCTATCCCAGAACGCGGCCCGCAGATTGGCGTGCCGTTCCAGAATCGCCTCGGCGCTGCGGCGCAGCATCGGCACGTCGATCGGACCGCCGATATCGATGACGAACTGCATCGTGTACAGATCGACCCCGTCGGCGGCCAACCGCGCCAACGAGAACAGCCCCTCCTGCAGCGGGCTGAGCGCGAGCACATCCTCGATTTCGGCCGGGACGCTCCGGTCCACAGTCATCGCAACGCCTTTCGACCCACGGTCATCGAATCGCCCCTCGTCGGGTCCGCCGCTCGGAAGAAATCGCCCCTCATTGCGACTGCTTCCATGCCGCACCCAATGCGGCCAGCGCGTCCGAGCCGAGGCCGGACACGCTCATCGCGGCGTGCAGGTGGTTGTCGGTCGGCTCCTCGGGCTCGGCCTGCACGCCACCGGTACCGAAGGTGTCGCCGATGGTCGTAGTCACCCCGGCTGCTACCGCGTCGTCTACCGCGGCCGCGAGTTCGGCGATGGTCAGGTGCTCGAATACCAATTGCGGAGACAGCGGGAGGCCGAGCTCATTGGCGCGAGCCGACCACTGGATGGAGATCACGCTGTCGCCGCCGAGTGCGAAGAAGCCGTCATCGGCGGTGACATCCTCGATCTCGAGCAGTTCCTCGAGGATCGCGATGAGCTGCTGTTCGGTCTCGGTGTGCTCGACATCGGAAGATGCTGTGCCCGTGCTGGTTTCACCCGCGCTATCGGTCCGGAACGCGAGTCGCCCCGCGGTATCCCAGCGCGCCCGCCGCTCCGTGCGGAACAACCGGGCTCCCGGCAGGTACGGGTCGTCGATGAACGCGTCTGCCGAATCCTCGGCGTGCCCCTGGGCAAGTCCGGCACCACCGACGTACACATCGCCGTCAACGCCGGGCGCGACCGGTCGCAGGGCCGCATCCAGCACCAGCAACCGAGCCCCCGGAATGGGTCGCGCGCGTCCGCTGCCATCGACCGCACCACGTGCCACCGCACCCGCGTACTCCGGAATCCGGAAGTCGAAGGTGGCGACCGAACCGGCCGCGAGCGCGGGCAGCAGGTCGGGAAGCGCTGCGGGCCAATCGGTTCCGACGACCTCCCAGCTGCGCACCGACGGCAGCATCGAAACGCCGGTCTGCACGAACCGCGACAGCGTGACGGGCTCGGCGACCACATGGGTGACCGAATGCGCGCCGATCAGTTCGACCAGCGCGACCGGATCTGTACGTTGCTGTTCGGTGGTGAGGATCAGCGTTGCCCCATCGGCGAGCGCGGCCAGCAACTCGACTTCGATCTCGGACCCCTTCCAGGGTGCGGCGACGAGTCGCACATCCGCCGAACCCATTGCCCGGTCCAGCGATTCGCCACGGCGATCGGCGGCTATGGCGCGCCGACCGGCCACCGCGGCCGTCAGCGCCTCTCGGTCGAGCACAACGTGCGAAACCGCAATGGTCCCGCCGGTATTCGCTACCGCATCCAGTGCGGCAAGCCTGCGCACCACCCCCGCCGCCGAAGCACCATCGGGCACTTGCGCCGCTCCCCCGCGATCGAGCTGTTCGAACAGCTCGCCGTAAGTGAGCGTCTCGGTACCGCAGCGCAGGGCGATCCGATCGGCCGGAACACCGCGGCCACGCCGGATCAACTCGGCAATGCCCGGCGTCCAGGAGAGCTCCACACCGGTGGCCCATTCGCCTAGGACCCGCTGCCGCTCGGCGGCGGGCATGATGTCGAGCTCACCCACCGTGCTGTCGGGGGCTTCGGCGAAAGCCGTCAGTACGCGAAGCATGCGCTGCGCGAACAACTCTCCGGTCGCAGGCTCGTAAAGATCGGCATTGACGATGACGCCGGCGTCGAAGCCGCCGTCGGAGCCCGCGAAGAAATTGATGCTGAGGTCCAGCAGCGAGGTGTCGAAATCCAATGGCAAGACCGTCAGCGCGGTGTGCGCGTCCAAACCCTGACCCGCACCGTCCCAGTCCTCCTCGCGGAAGTGCATCATGGTCTGGAACAGCGGGTTCCTGGACCGGGATCGCGCCGGATTCAGCGAGTCGACCACGCGTTCTATCGGGATGTCCTGATTGCTGTACGCGCCGAGTGCGGTATCGCGGGAGCGTTCCAGCACGGTCCGCAGCGTCGGATCGCCGGACAGGTCATTGCGCAGCACCACCATATTGGCGAGCAGGCCGACCAACTCGGCGGCGGCCGGATCGACCCGGCCCGCGATCGGCGTGCCGAGCGGAATATCCACACCCGCACCCAGTTTGTGCAGCAGAGTCGCGACCGCGGCCTGGTAGAGCATGAATTCACTGCCGCCGCTCGCCTCGGCGAGGGTCTTCAGCTTGCCGCGCAATTCGGCGGGCACCGCGAACGGCACCACATGTCCGTTCTTGCCGAGAATGGCGGGACGCGGGCGATCCAGGGCGACATTGATCTCGTCCGGCAGACCGGCGAGTGTGTCGCGCCAGTAATCCACCTGCGTGCCGAGCGTCTCGACCACCTCGCGCTGCCACAGCGCATAGTCGGCGTACTGCACGTCCAGGGGCGTCCAGTCCGGAGCAGCGCCTGCGGTGCGCGCACGGTAGGCGGTGGCCAGATCGTCCAGAATCGTTCGGAATGACCAGTGATCCGCCACCAGATGATGTACGAGCAGCGACAGTACGTGGGTCTTGTCGTCGAGCACGAAGATTCGCGGTCGAATCAGCAGCTCGGTATCAACGGCGAAGCAATGCCCACCGGCCGTCGCGAGTTCCGCACGCAACTTCTCCGGATCGTCCAGCTCCGTTACCGGCACATCGATCGACCCGGTGGGCAGCACCAATTGATAGGGCACGCCGCCGTTCTCGGGGAAGACGGTGCGCAGCACCTCGTGCCGGGCAACGACGTCGCCGAGCGCGGCAGTCAGCGCATCGAGATCCAGCGGACCGTCCACCCGCACCGCGAATGGAATATTGCCGATCGCACTCGGCCCCTCCAGCTTGCGCTGGAACCACAGCGCGAGCTGTGAATAGGACAGCGGAATATGCTCGGGCCGTGCACGTTTCAGCAAGGCGTGCACGGCAGCGCAGGCCTGTGCAGGCGTGGCGTCGATGAGCGCGGCAAGTCCCGCGACAGTCGGGGTATCGAACGGGGCCCGCACATCGATCTCGACGCCGAATTCGGTGCGAATCCGCACGACCAGGCGGGTGGCCAGCAGCGAATGCCCGCCGAGTTCGAAGAAGGAATCGTCCGCGCCGATCTGCTCGCGGCCGAAGATCTGCGCGAACAGGCCCGCGAGCCGGATTTCGGTGGCGGTGCTCGGCTCCCGGTAGCGGCGTGTAGTGGCGCGTTCCGGATCTGGCAGCGCGCGGCGGTCGAGTTTGCCGTGCACGGTCAACGGGATCTCATCGATCACCGAGAAGGCACTGGGCACCATGTACTCCGGCAACGTCGCGGCGGCGTGCCTGCGCACCTCGTCGACATCGAGGGTCGCCTCCGAAAGACCGTTGGCCGCAACCACATACACGGCCAGCATGGCACCGACCGCCGCATCGTCGACCGCGATGACGACACAGTGGCCTACACCCGGATAGGACGCGATGGCCGCCTCGACCTCGCCGAGTTCGATCCGGAAACCACGCAGCTTGACCTGCTCATCGGCCCGGCCGACGAATTCGATCTCGCCATTGGCATTGCGCCGCGCGAGATCGCCGGTCCGATAAAGCCGAGCGCCCGGCGCGAATGGATCGGCGACGAACCGCTCTGCCGTCAGCCCGCGCCGATTCAGGTAGCCGCGCGCCAATTGCGCTCCACCCAAATAGATCTCACCGACCACACCCGATGGCACCAACTGCAGCGCCTCGTCGAGCAGATACACCGTGACGTTCTGATTCGGCACACCGATCGGCACGATCCGCGTGCCCTGCGGGCCTTCGACATTCATATGCGTCGCACACACCACGGCCTCGGTCGGACCGTAGTGATTGCGCAGTTCGGCATCGAAGACGCCGGCGAACTTGTCGGCCACCTCACCGGGCAGCGCCTCACCGCCCACCGGAACATGCCGCAGCGCACGCCATTCGCTCACCTCCGGCAGCAGCAGGAAGGTGCTCAACATCGACGGCACCATATGCAGCACGGTGACCCCGCAGCGGGTGATCAACTCGGCGACATACGGAATATCGCGGAAGGCATCGGGCTTCGGGATGACCAGCCGGGCACCGAGCGTCAGGGTCACGAAGATATCGAGCAGGGAGGCATCGAAGCTCACCGAGGAGGACTGCAGCAGCCGGTCCTCGGCGGTCATACTCCATTCCGCGACGAAGCCAGCGAGATGTTCGGCGATCGCGGCATGGGATACCGGCACGCCCTTGGGCTTTCCGGTGGACCCGGAGGTGTAGATGACATACGCCAGATGGCCGGGCAGCAGCGGCCGCACCCGGTCCGTGTCGACAGGATCGGTTTCCGGAAGTTCCACGGCCGCGGTTTCGGCGGCATCCAGTTCGGCCCGCCCGAGCACCAGCCGGGGCGCGGCATCCTCGACCAGGTAGTCGATGCGATCGTCCGGGTAGGCCGGATCGATGGGCAGGTAGGCCGCACCGGATTTGAGCACACCCAGCACCGCGACGACGAACTCCACCGAATTCGACAGCCGCAACCCGATGATGTCTTCGGTCCCGAGGCCACGCCCGATCAGCCAGTGCGCCAAACGATTAGCACGCCGATTCAGTTCGACGTAGCTGAGTTCGGTGTCGCGTTCGGCGGGGGCGACGATGGCGAGCGCGTCGGGCGTTGCGGCGACCTGGTTTTCGAAGAGCGCGACCATGGTGGTCGGTTCGGCCTCGACAATCGAGCCGTGCGACAGTTCGAGAATCGCGGCACGATCGGCCGCGCCGAGCATATCGATATCGCCGAGCCTGCGATCGGGATTCGCGAGCGCGCTGTCCAGCAACTGCACGTAGTGGCCGAGTAGCTGTTCCACCAGGGCCCGGTCCAGATCGGCGATCCGGTACTCGGCCTCCAGATAGGCGCCATCGGCTTCCGTGACAACGGTCAGTCCAAGCGGAACCTGCGCCACAGCACTACCGAGATCCAGTAGCGTCGCCTCGACACCCGGAAGATCGAAACCCTGTGCGCTCCTGCGCACTCCGAAGCCGAGCCGGACCAGCTGCTCCAATCCGTCCCGGCCGCCGACGCGATCCGGATTCGCCTCGCGTACGACGCGATCGATGCCGACATTCTGATGTGCGAAGGCACCGACACAGGTGTCGCGAATGGTTTCGGTGAAGCGGGCGAAGGTGTCCTCGGCGCCGATGGTGGCGCGCAGCAGCAGCGTATTGCCGAAGTAGCCGATCAATGATTCGGCGGCGGCATCGCGGCGCACGGTCACCGGGACCGATACCAGGAAATCCGTTGCCGCGGTGTAGCGATGGATCACCGCGTCATAGGCGGCCAGCCACACCATGAACGGGGTGGCGCCGTGCGCACGCGCGAAGGCTTCAACCCGGCCGACGAGCTCCGCGGGCAGTGGCAAGGTGCACCGATCGGACTGCTTCACCGCAACTGTGGCAACCGTGGCCGGACCAGGCAGTTCCAGGGACTCCGGCAGTGGGCGCAGGGTTGCGCGCCAGTAGTCGATATCGGCAGTGTCATTGTCGGCGGCGATATCGCCGCAGACCGCGACATCGACGAATTGCGCGCGGTCGGCCTGGACGGACTCGGCGCGGTAGGCGGCATTGAGCTCGGTGAAGAAGACGGCCCACGAGTCGTCATCCCAGCTGATGTGATGCGCGACCAACAGCAGCGCGAATTCATCGGCACCGGTGCGCACAAGGCTGACGCGCAACGGCGACTCGGTAGCAAGATCGAACGGTCGGCCGAATTCCCGGCGAGCCAGCACCTCCAGCCTGCGCGACCGCCCGGCTTCCGGCAGATCGGTCAGATCGTGAGCCTGCCAGGACAGTTCGAGGTCGGTACGGACGATTTGGTACGGCTCGCCGTTCTCGTCGAGCCCGTAGGTGGTGCGCAGAATGTCGTGGCCGTCTACGACGGTCGCGACCGCGTCGCGCAGCCGCGCCTCGTCGAGCGCACCCGCCAGCCGGTAGGCCACACAAATATTGAGGGTGGTGTCCTCCCGATCGCGGGTCTGCAGAAACCACATGCGCCGCTGTCCGGCCGAAAGTGGATGACGTTCACCGGGTTTCGACCTTCGAATCGGCGCATTTTCGGAAGTCGTTGCGGTCAGACCACTTTCGGCCAAACGCCGGCGCAGCAGCGCCTTCCGGCGGTCCAGCACGCTGGCTAGCTCGTTGTTCGACATCGTCAATCCCTCGCCTAGACGTTGCTGTCGGCCATCAGGCGCACGACGTCGTCCAACGACGCGCCGCCCAGAATGGCCGCCACCGGAAGATCGCGGTTCAGTTCGGCCTGCACCCGCTTGCGGAAGTCCAATGCCTGCAGCGAATCCAGGCCGAGTGCGACCAGCGGCACCGAGCTGTCGATGGCGTCGAGCCCGTCTGCGCCCATCACCTTGCCCAGTTCGATGCGCACCTGGTCGGACAGCGAACCGGCGGACGGCACGACCGCCTCCGGCACGACCCCGACGGCGGGAGCGACGGCGACGGGCTCGATTTGCGGCGGGGCCGGTTCCACTCGCGCGAGCACATCGGCGAGCAGCGGGCCCCAGCCGACCGCCGAGATGATGTCGTTCAACTGCGACCAATCGGCCGCCATCACAATGCGATTGCCGGGCCGTCCGATTTCGGCGTGCTCGGTGAAACCGATGGCGAGTGCGTCGCGCGGGTCCATGGACTGGCCGCCCGCGGCCGCGATTCGATCCACGCCGACCACGTGCAGTGGCCCTTCGAGATCCCAGATACCCCATTGCATCGCGACGGCATTCGTGCCCGCCGCACGCAGGCGCATGGCCAGCACATCGAGCATGCGGTTGACGGTGGCGTAGAGAATCTGCCCGCGACCGCCGAAGGTGGCCGCCGCGGACGAGCAGATGACGATCCGCGCATCCGCGGCCAGCGGCAGCAGCCGCAGCAGATGGTCGGTGCCGAAGATCTTCGATGCCGCCATCTCGAACAGCTTCTCGGCCGTCACATCGGCCAGCTCGGCACGCACATAGTTCACCGCGGCATGCACCAGCATGGTCGCCGGTGTGTCGGCCAGTGCGACGGCGAGCTCACGCACGCTGGCTTCGTCGCTGACATCGCACGCGACAACCGCGACTTCGGCGGTGCCGATCTCTCGGACGACCCGCAAACGGCCTGCGACGGAATCGGTTTCACCGGACCGGCTGAGCAGCGTGATCCGCCGCGCGCCACGACCGGCGAAGTACTCGGCGAACTTCAGTCCGAGCGTGCCGGTCCCGCCGACGATGACGACGTGCTCGAGCTCCGCATCATCCGGAACTCCGGCAGACGGTTCGAGTTCTACCTCGAGCCGCTTGGCATAGAGCCCGCTCGCGCGCAGTGCCAGCTGCGGTTCGTCCTTGGCATGCAGTGCGCGCACGATCTTGGCGGCCTGCCCCGCATCGGCGGTGTCGAGATCGAGGTGCCGGAAGGCGGTGCCGATATTTTCCAGGCCGATGCAGCGGAATCCGGCGGAGACCGCGCCGTGGAACAGATGCGGTGCCGGATCGTCGGCGACCGCGGCTTCACCGCCGACGGTCACCAACCAGCAGTCGGTGACCGTGGCGTCGAGCGCGGGCAGCCAGCGCGCGTCATAGAACCGCGCCAGTTCCGCGACCGCGGCGGGCCCGTCCAGATCCGGCAACTCCGGCAGCAGCACGACGATCGAGTCGTAGTCGGCAGTGTCGGCGGGCTGGTCGGGATCGTAAACGGTCGCACCACCACCGTGGTTGAAGGCGGCGGTGCACAGCGCCGCCACGAGTTCGGCGCACTTACCGGTGTGATCGACGACAAGCATTGTGCGCGGCGAAACCAGCGAGCGACGCTCGAGCCGCACCCACTGCTCCGCCAGCCGGGTCGCGGTGTGCTCGGGGGCGACCGGCGCGGAAGTCTCGGTGCGGTAGTGCGCCCACAGTCGCTGCGGATTCAGCACCGTGTTGGGGAAGTCGCGTAGCGGCAAACGCGCTGTGTCCGAATCGGATTCGACCCGCAGCGCATCCCATCGATAATTGAGGTCGTGCACCGCGACGGTCGCCAGATTGCGGGTGAACTCGCCGAGTCCCGCCGCAGTGCGCAGCGAGGTGCCGATCACCCGGAAGTCCTGCTGCGGGCGAGCGGGGTCCGGACGCACCGTGCTCAGGTTCTCCTGAATGGCCAACTGCAGCATCGGATGTTCCGACATCTCGACGAAGGTGTCGACGTCGGCGGTGGCCGCCGTGATGGCCCGGTCGAACCGCACCCGGTTGCGCAGATTCCAATACCAGTACTGGTCGTGCCGCAGGTCGGGCGTGATGGTGGTGCCGAGTGTCGCGCCGTAGCAAGGGATTTCGGTCGCGATGAAGTTCGGCCCGCTCATTTCGTCGCCGAGCGCCGCTTCCAGTCCCTCCCGGTACTCGCTGACCACCGAGGTGTGCGCCGGATACGCGACGCGGATCTCCCTGGCGAACTGACCGCGCGCGGTCGCGGTCGCCACCATATCGACAATGGTCTCGCGGTCGCCCGAAATGGCCAGGATATGCGCCGAATTGACCACCGAGAGCTCGGCCCAGCCGGAGTGCCTGGCCAGCAGCGCCTCGCACTGGTCGCGGTCCATCCCCAGCACCGCCATCGAATAGCCGCGCGGTGAAAGCTGATCGACGGCCAGGGCCCGATGCGTCACCGCGAGCACCGAATCCCGCAGCGTCATAACTCCGGAGACCGCACCGGCGGCCAGCTCGCCCTGGCTGTGTCCGATGGTCGCGGCGGGCTCGACACCGGCCGCGCGCCACATGGCGGCGAACGCGTACATCTGGAACATCAGCGCAGGTTGGAGCACCCGCACGTGATCCTCGAACTGTCCCTCGTCGCCGAGCAGATAGTGCAGCGGCTCGCGGTGCCCGAAGCGCTCCTCGAAGATCGCGGTGCAATCATCGACCGCGCGACGGAACGTCGGGGAGATCTCGTAGCAGAGTTTGCCCATGCCCGGCCGCTGACTGCCCTGTCCGGGGAAGACGAATCCGATGCCGCGCGCGGTGGCGACGCCATCGGTCACCACGACCGCGGGATGCTCGGCACCGGCGACGATCGCTCGCAACGCATCGAGCAATCCGTCGCGGTTGTCGACCATGGCAAGTGCCCGACGGCGGCGCGCGACCCGGGTGCGAAACAGCATGTCCGCCACGCGATCCGGGGTCACGCCGGGATGCCGCTCCAGATATCCCAGGATGGCGGCCGCCTCGCCGCGCAGTCCGTCGGCCGTATCGGAAGACAGCAGCACCGGGACGGTGCCGTCCGGTAGTCGGTAATCAGGCATCGATATCCTCCAGCACGGGCATGGCCAAGATCGCGTGCGCATTGGTGCCGGCGACGCCGAACGAGGAGACGGCGCCGTAGCGGACGCCGTCGATCGGGTCCCAGGGGTCGAGTTTCGTGGCCAACCGCAGGCTGGTCGCGTCCCAATCCACCTCGGTGGTCGGGTTGTCCGCATGGAGGCTCGGCGCGATCTGACCGTTCGCGCCGCTCAGCAGCACCTTGATCAGGCCGAGCACCCCCGAGGCGGCCTGTGCGTGACCCATATTCGACTTCACCGAGCCGAGTCGCGGACCGTCGGTGCCGCGGTCGACACCGCCATAGGACTGTGCGAGGGCGGTGAGCTCGAGCGGGTCGCCGACCGGTGTCCCGGTGCCGTGCCCCTCGATCAGGCCGACGTCGTCCGGCCGAATTCCGGCCGCCGCCAAGGTCTTCTCGATCAGTCGCTGCTGTGCCGTCGCGCTGGGTACCGCGAGCGGCGCGCCCTTGCCGTTGTGATTGACCCGGGTGGCGAGCACGCGGCCATAGATCAGATGGCCGAGTTCGCGTGCGCGCGACTCGTGTTCCACGACGACCACACCGGCGCCCTCACCCCACAGTGTGCCGGTCGCATCGGCGGCATAGGAGCGGCAGTGTCCGTCGACGGCGAGTGCGTTGTTCTTGGAGAACTCGAAAAATGCCGCGGGCGAGCCCATGACACAAACGCCACCGGCCAGCGCCCAGTCACATTCACCGGCACGCACGGCGTTGGCAGCCAGGTGCAATGCGGTCAGCGACGATGCGCACGCGGTATCGGTGGTCAGCGACGGCCCGGTCAGTCCGAGACTGTGCGAAATCCGACCTGCCACCGCGCCGAGGGCGGTCCCGGTGGCGCGGTATCCGGAGTACTCGGTGACCACACCGGACTGCGGCCCGTATTCATTGATGGACGCGCCCATAAAGCAGCCGACCTCGGTGCCGTCCAGCGCGCCCGGATTGATGCCCGCGTTCTCCAGCGCCCGCCACGCCACCCGCAGCGCGACCCGCTGCTGCGGATCCATCGAAATGGCCTCGCGCGGGGTGATGCCGAAGAACATCGGATCGAATTCGGTTGCCTCCGACAGGAAACCACCGGCATCGGCGACCCGGCTCCAGCCTTCGGTGCGGTGCAGCGCGAGCAACTCCTCGATCGGCCATTCGCGATTGCGCGGGAACGGTCCGATGAGTTCGCGGGCTTCGGCCAGCGCCGACCAGAAGTCGGGCAGCGTCTCGATGCCGCCCGGCGCCTCGACGGCCATACCGGAGATGACGATCGGACCCATTTCGGTACTCATCCGACGCGATCCAGTTCGGGTGCGAGCAGTTCCGCGACACCAGCGGCATTGTCGTTCAGATAGAAATGCCCGCCGTCGAAGATGGTGACGTCGATCTCCTGCGCGCTGTGGTTGGACCAGCCGTACAGCTCACGCGGCGTGATGAAAGTGTCTTCGGCACCGCCGAGCACGTGAATCTTGGCCCGCACCTGGACATCCACCGGGCAGGTATAGGAATCGAAGGCACGGTAATCGGCCTTCACCACCGGCAGCGCCATCCGCATGAGCTCGCGGCTGCCGAGCACATCGGCACCGGTGCCCTCCAGCGCGCCGAGGTGGTCGAGGATCTGCTCGTCCTCGGTCGGATGCGGCGGCAAGTCGACGGCCCGGCCCGGCGAAACCGCGGCGGATGGGGCGAGCAGTCGCACCTCGAGTCCGGCCGCCTCGGCAATGCGCACCAGTTCGAAGGCCACCATCGCGCCCATGCTGTGGCCGAAGACCGTCAGCGGCAGGCCGCGATTGTGTTCGGAGGTCCAGAATTCCGCGAACGCACCGGCGGCCAGTTCGGGCAGCGTGGCGAGCGCCGCCTCGCGGGCCCGGTCCTGACGGCCCGGGTACTGGAAGATCAGCACATTGAAGTGTTCGCTGAGCACCTTCGAGAACGCGCGATAGGTGGACGCGCCGCTACCCGCGTGCGGGCAGATCAACAATGGCGGGCGTGCTGTGCCGTTTCGAGCGACCTGCGAGCAGTCGCTAGCGGTGGAGCGGGGCTGGTGGAATTGCCGGATCCATCCGAGATTTGCTGGCATTTCTTGACTCCTGCGCTTCCGCCGGACGTCCCGGCGCAATGGTCGCGCCAGGCAGCGTCATTCGATCGGCGGCGTACAACACCCCCCGGCACGCTGCACTGTCTGGTTACTTCTGAACGGTCGCCCGATATTAGCGTAGCCTACCCTAACAAGTCTACTGGTTCGGGCTGACTCCCCTGTGGTTTCGCTTCACTGGTCGGTGAGATAGCCACCGCGCGTGAAGAATTCCGCGGCCGAATGTTCGGTACCGTCCGCGGCGCGAATCCGGGTGAGCACCAAGCCGCGATTGCGCCCCCGATGCGCCTCCGTGCCACAGACCACCGCGCCGCCGCCCTCCTGCACGATCACCCGGCCGGGCGTGCCTCCATAGCGCGCCTCCGAGACCACCGCCTCGAGCACCTCGATCCGCTCACCGCGGTAGTAGGTGAACGCGCGCGGATACGGCTCGGACAGCGCGCGCACGAAACGCTCGAGATCGACAGCGGACCAGGTCCAGTCGATGCGGCTGTCCCGCTCGGAACGCTTGTGGAAGTAGGTGCGCTCGGATTTGCGCTGCGGCTTCCATTGCGCGGTACCGGATTCCAGGACGTGCAGCGCTTCCTGCAGCGCGCCGGGGATGAGTTCCATACCGCGCAAGACCAATTCGGTGCCGGTATCGGTGGGGCCGATCGGCAATGCGCGTTGCACCAGAATGTCGCCGGTGTCCAAGCCCTCGTCCATCCGATGCACGGTCAGGCCGGTCTCGGACTCACCGCTGATCAGCGCCCAGAGCACAGGGGAGAAGCCGGTGAACTTGGGCAGCAGCGAATCGTGCAGGTTCAGGGTGCCGTGCGGGGGCAGGTTGTAGAGCTCGGCGGGCATCCAGGTGTACCAACTGTTCACCACGATGACATCCGGTTCGGCCCGCTTCACCAGGTCGATGGTTTCGGCATCGGCCCGTTCGGTCAGATGCACCGGGATGGCGTACTCGCGGGCGAGGTCCTCGACCGAATCCGACCAGATCCCCTTGTAGGAGTCCGCACTGACCGGATGGGTGACCGCGAGCACGACCTCGTGCTCCGAATCGATCAGTGCCTGCAGGGTTTTGCGGCCCCAGGTCTGGAAGCCGAACGAGACGATGCGCATGAAAACCTCACGTAGATGTATTCGGGGATATCCGGGCCGAATCAGCCGAGCCGGGCGGCCGCACCCCGCCGCGCACCGACGACCTGACGCGCCGGGGCGGTACGCAAGATCCGATCCGAAAGTTCGCCGAGGCAGCTGAGATTCGGGAATCCGGGCCCCTGGGCGATGGCCGCCATATTCGGCAGATAGAGCTTCGCGTCCAGTCCGGAGACCGCCAGGTCGTAGCCGATCGAGGCCTCCAGCCTGGCCTGGGTCAGCGGACCGCCGACGGCGAGTTCCAGCAGGTCGGCGGCATCGGAATCGAAGAGCTCCAGGAACCACAGCGGCTGCCCGCCGGTCGCGTCGACCACCAGATCGAAGTTCTGCACCAGATCCGGGCGACGGTCGTTACGCAGCGTCACCGCCACGCCGTCGCCCTGTTCGGCGACCCGCACGACCCGACCCTGCAGGTGATGCACGCGGTTGTCGCCGATGACGCTCTCCTGCACGCGCACCGAGAACACACCGCGGTCGGTGCGCCGGATGACATCGCGGCGCTCGTCCATGCTCAGTGCGTTCCACTTGGTCGGATCGCTGAAAAGCGCGTTTTCGAAATAGCTTTCGCCGCGGGTGTAGATGGTGGCCTTTGGCGTGATCACCGAGATGGTCAGCATGTCGTGGCGAACCAGTTCGTCCAGCGCCGAACCCGCGGTCTCACCGCCGCCGATCACCGCGACGCGCGAGGAGACCGGCAGCGCGCGTTTGCCCGCCAGATCCCAGAATTCGGCGATGCTGAGCACCCGGGGATGTTCGGCCAGGGCCCGACCGCTGCGGCCAGGACCGGTGATCATCAGTGCGTCCGTGTCGATCTGGGTGATCACACCGTCCGCGTCGGTCACCGAAACCAGCCAGCCGTCGGCCGCCGCGGCGACCGAATCCACTGTCCCGAGGACCAATTCGAGATCGATCGCGCGGGCCACCCACTGCAGATATTTGGCCCAGACGTGGTGGTGCGGGTTCGGGCGGCCGCGGTCGATCCATTCGGCGTAGGTGCCGTGCTCGACCAGGAACGAGGTCCAGCTGTAGGCCATCATCGCCTCGTCGATGGCCCGGTTGTGCCCGCGCGCCCAGGTCGAGTGGTACGGGAACCCGATGTCCTTTTCCGGACTGGTACCGAGCCGGTGCTGTCCGTCGGTCCAACCGCCGCTCGGCAGCCAATTGCCGCCGACCGCATGCGCCTCGACGACGATCACGCGCGGGGCCGCGAGCCCCAACTTCCGCAGGACGTGCGCTTTCGCCGCCACCGCAAGGGCTTTCGGCCCGGCGCCGACCACCAATAGTGTGTCCACGGTTCTCCTGCGTTCGATCTGGTGCGGAAGCCAGGGTCACCTAACTTCCGACTTTTAGCTTTGCATAGGCTTACCTTATATTGCACAGTAGTGCCAGTCCTTGGACCGGCACCTCCCGGCAAACGAACGATTGGATGATCCGATGCTCAGCACCAGAAATAGGCCGGTGGCGCGCCTCGCCACCGCGGCGTTCTCGCTCGCCGCGGCAGCCGTTATCGGCGCATTCGGCACCGTGGCCACCGTGGCCCCGGCCACCGCCGCGCCCATCGGCGCGCCGATGCGGACCACCACTCCCGGACTCGGCGAGTTGAAGGCAAAGCTGCAACTGGTGCTGAACACCGGCGCTTCGCGCTCCGCCCGCGCGGCCGAACTCGAGGCGGGCGAGGCCGGTCTCAGCCTGGTCGACCAGGTCGGCAGCGTCATGGCCTCGGCGCCACCGAGCTTCCGCTGGGACGTCCTCGGCCCGGTCAATGTCTCCGGCGATCTGCTCACCGCCCAGTTGACCACCGCCATCGACGGCTGGGACCCCTGGTACTTCGACCTGTCCTGGAAGCAGATCGACGGCACCTGGAAGCTGACCCGCGAGGCCGAATGCACCATCGCGAGCGTCGCGATGCTGCCTTGCAACCTGTAATCGACTGCGACACACGCGAGTTGGCCCCGAGGCAGATCACCGCCTCAGGGCCACACGGCCATTCGGAGTAGTTTCACCGGACACCCCACGACATCAGAGTATGTTTAGGCTAACCTTATCTGCATGGGTAGAGGTTTCGAAGGGTTGATGCTGAAGGCGTGGCGCGCCGAGGATTACCGGCTCACGGTGACCTCGACCGAGTACATCAGCGACAAATACATGCGGCTCGGATTCGATGCGGGCGGACTGCTCGCCGATCATCCGGTGCATCCGACGCAGTGGGTGCGGCTGTGGATTCCGAACGGTGAGCGCGAGCATCAGCGGGGCTACACGCTGGTCGATCCCGATCCGGACGGGAACAAATTCTCGATCGAATTCGCGGTGCACCACGGGCCCGCATCGATGTGGGCGCAAAAGGCGGCCGTCGGCGACCAGATCGATGTCTCGGTGCTCGGCTCGGATTTCCAGCTGCCCGACCCACTCCCGAGCGAGTTCGTCGTCTTCGGGGATACCGCGTCGCTGCCCGCCATCAATTCACTGCTCGACGCGATCGGCGATGTGCCCGCCCGGGTCTGGCTGGAATGGCAATACGAATCCGACACCGGGCTCCCGGTCCGCAATAAGCCGCACCACCAGGTGAAGTGGGTGCAGCGGATCGATAACGGCCGGCTGCTGCGCGAGCAGGCCAATGAAATGGAATGCCCGAAGGACGCTTTCGCCTGGGTCGCGTGTGACGGCCACACCACACGCTCGATCGTCAAGGCGCTCAAAACCACCCACGAGCTACCGAAAACCGCCATCAAACACCGCGCATACTGGAAATAGCCCCGCAGCCCGCACCGAGCCGTGCGGATTCGCCGAGCGTAGTCAGATGGTCGTTCCTGATCCCCGCGCCAGCCACCTTTCGACTCCCCTCGGCAGCGATAAGGTGCGCAGCATACGGGCGGAGGTGGGGTCATACTTCGGGATGATCTGGGTGCGACTTTGTGGCGACGTATCGGCGCCGGCCGATGCGGGATGCTGATGGGCGAATGGCTTCCGGATGTCGGTGGCACAGAAGCGAGCGGGCAATGTCGGTCATTGATGCAGTCGTGTCCGCCGCCGCCATCCTTTTCGCGATGGCCGCGGCGGTATTTCCCAGGCGGGTCGCCTATGCGCTGCCGGTTGCGTTGCCGCTGTTGGTATTCGGCTGCCTGATCCAGTTCGTGCTGGAAGATTTCTACTGGCAGATGGTGCCGTGCTATCTGGCGATCGTGGCCGCGACAGTGCTCGTCGTCAGCCGATTGCGCCGGTCCGCGGTCACCGAGCCGACTCGTAAGCGTCGAGTTCTCGCCGTCCTCGCGCCTGTGGCCGTCGGCCTGCTCGCCGTGCTCGCGATTCTGCCGTGGAGCATTCCGCCGGTCCCGACCCTGCCCGAGCCGACCGGCCGATACCGCATCGGCTCGGAGATCTTTCGCTGGATCGATGAGCAGCGACCGGAGACGGCCACCGATTCCACTGCCGATCGGCGCAATGTCATTGTGCAGGCGTGGTATCCGACCGAACTCGAGTCGGCGCGGCAGTGGGTGTATATCGACGGGCAGGACCGGCTGCCGAGCCGGGTGACACAGATTCCCGGCTTCATCATGCACAACTACGGACGCATCGATACCCACGCCGACGCCGACGTGCCGATCAGCGCGGAACGCGCACGCTGGCCGGTGGTGCTGTTCTCACCGGGATATGGCGCGCCCCGCGCGTTCTATACCGGACTCGTATCCGATCTCGCCAGCCGTGGCTTCGTCGTACTTACCATCGACCATCCGTACGAGGTGGCGGTCACCGGACTCGCGGACGGCAGCGTCGCGACGGCGACCGATGACTTTCCCGAGAACGACGCGGACGGCGAGCGGTATATGACCGAACACCTCCGAGTCCGTAGGGACGACCTGCGTTTCGTGCTCGATCAACTGGACCGACCAGACACCATCGGCACACTCTCGGGTCGCCTCGATACCGATCACATTGCGGCGATCGGACATTCGTTCGGCGGCGCGAGTGCGGTCGCCGCGGCGGCCGACGAGCCCCGGATCAAGGCGGTGGCGAATATCGACGGCACCCTGTACGGAGATCTGCCCGCCCTGAAACAGCCGTTCCTGTTGCTGGAGAGCGATCACTCGGAGACCGGTCATTCCGCGCGGTACCTGGACCGCAACCGCGACCTCATCCAGCATCTCCAGGCGGCCGGATTCCGCTACGAAATCGCCGAAGCCAACCACTTCGGCTTCACCGACGTGCCGCTATTCCTCGCCGCGCCTGCGCGATTCGCCGTCGCCCAATTCATCGGCGGTGAGCGCGGACCGGTGGATACCCAACGTGCGGCCAACGATATTTTGGTCGCATTCCTCCAGGGTGGGGACATCCAGGGGGCGGCGTTCGGTCACCCGAATATCCACGGCGGTCCGGTCCCTTAGACCGGTGCGGGCTCCAACCGCCATCCGGTGGCCCGCGACCGCTCGTTCCAGAAGTCGGCATATCGGCCGTCGAGCGCCAAAAGTTCGGCGTGCGTACCGCGTTCGACGATTCGGCCACCATCGAGGAACAGGATCTGATCGGCATGCGCGATGGTGGGCAGCCGATGCGCGACGACGATTACCGTTTTATCCCTGGTGAGTTCGTGCATTCCGCGCAACACGACGGCCTCGCTGTGCGGATCCAGCGCACTGGTCGCCTCGTCCAGCAGCACGATCGGCGCATCCTCGAGCAGCGCGCGAGCAATCGAAACCCGTTGCCGCTCACCACCGGACAGTGTCGCACCGCCCTCGCCCACCGCCGTGTCGTAACCGTCGGGCAGCCGTTCGACGATTTCGTCCACCCTGGCCGCCTCGGCCGCACGCCGCAGTTCGGTGTCGGTGGCATCGGGGCGGCCGATCCGAATGTTGTCCGCCACCGACTGATTGAACAGATAGACGTTCTGGAATACGAGCGAGAGCTGATCCAACAGCGTCTCCGACGGTTGTTCGCGCACATCGTGCTCACCGACCACGACCCGGCCCGCCTCGACATCGTAGAAACGCGCCGCGAGCCGCAGCAGTGTCGTCTTGCCCGCGCCGCTCGGCCCGACGATCGCGGTGGTGGTCCCGGCGGGCACCTCGAAACTCAGCTCCGACAGCACCGGCTCGCCCGGCCGGTAGCCGAAGGAGACATCATCGAAGACGACCGACGGCGCACCCGGTGTCACCGACGACTTCGCCTCCGGCAGTAAGGGTTCGGCGAGCAGTCCGGTGACCCGGTCGGCGGCCGCGGCGGCCGACCGCAGCGCATTGCCCAGCTGCGCGGCCTGATTCAGCGGTTCGATGAACCGGGAGCTCACCGCGATGAGCGCGATAGCGGCCGCCGCCGAAACGGCGCCGTCGGTAACCCGTCCCACCGCAATGTAGACCAGCACCAGGAACACGGCCTGCACGAACAGCGCGAATACGATCAGACCGGGCACCGAGGCGAACATCAACCGGGTGATCGCCGAGCGCTGTCGCGCCAGGGCACTGTCCAGCGCCCGGTTGTCCGCTCCCACCGCACCGAAGGCGCGCAGCACCGGCTGCGCCTGCGCGAATTCGACCACGCGCGAATCGGCTTCGGCCGCCGTCTCGTGCATCCGCGCATCGGAACGGGTGTAAGCGCGATTGGCCAGACCGTTGACTATGAACAGCACCGGCGCGGCGAGCAACATGGCGAGCGAGATCCGCCAATCGATGACCAGCATGCCGAGCGCGACACCCAGCGGAACCACAATGCTGGTGAGCACCTTGGTCAGCAGATACGCGATCAGGCCCTGGATCTCACGCACATTCTCGACCACGATCCGCGACAGCGGCCCGGCACTGTGCGTCTCGAACCAGCCGAGCGGCAGGGCATTAAGATGATCGCCGAGCCTGGTCTGCAACCCGCGCTGCATGCCGACACCGATGCGCAGACCGAGTACGGCCTGCAGATATCCGAACACGACGACCCCGGCGACCGCGACCAGCATCCACAGCGCCCAGAACCAGGCGCGACCGAGCTCGTTGTCGAACAACGCTTCAAGCACCGGCACCAGCAGCAGATACGCCGCCGCCTGACTCAGTGCCTGAGCAATGATGGCCGCCAACAGTTTCGGCGTCAGGTGGGCGAATTCCGCCGGAATCAGCCCGAGCACCTTGCGAATCATCGTGTCACCTCGACATTTTCGACCAGCGCGAGCGCGCCGAGCGCTGCCTCGTTGAATTCCCAGAGTCGCTGATAGGTGCCGCCCGCCTCGCGCAGACCGGCGTGCTCACCCTGCTCGACCAGGGATCCGTTCTCCAGCACCAGAATCCGATCGACTCCGGTGATGGTGTGCAGCCGATGCGCGATCACGAGCACGGTCCGACCCGCGACCAGTACCGCGAGCGCATCCTGCACCGCAGCCTCGGACTCCGGATCGGCGAAGGCGGTCGCCTCGTCGAGGACCAGCACCGGAGTATCGGCGAGCAGCGCGCGGGCGATCGAAAGCCGTTGCGCCTCACCACCCGACAGCGTCGCGTCGACGCCGATCTCGGAGTCGTAGCCGCGCGGCAGCGCCAGAATGCGCTCGTGGATCTGAGCCGCCCGTGCCGCCTGTTCCAGTGTGGCATCATCGGCGTCGGCTCGGGCCAGCCGCAGATTCTCGCGAATGCTGCCGCGGATCAAGCGCACATCTTGGAAGACGAATCCGACGGTGCGATAGAGCTCCTCGGTCGAGAAGTCGCGAATATCGCGGCCCGCAATGGTGATCCGCCCGTCGCCGACGTCATAGAAGCGTGGCAGGAGCTTCGCGAGCGTCGACTTACCCGACCCGCTCGGTCCGACCAGCGCGGTAATGGTGCCCGGCCGCAGCTCGAGGTCGATCTCGCGCAGCACCTGGTGATCCGAGCGATATCCGAAGCTCACGCTCTCGAACCGCACCACACCCGCGGCCGCCGGATCGAGAGCCGATATCGTCTCGGGCACAGTCAATTCGGGTGTCAGCTGCAGTCCGTACAGGCGGACCGCGGCCGCACCGGCGGCCCGCAGCGCCTGAGTTCCGTATCCGAGACCGAGTAGCGCACTGCCGAGCCCGAGGCCGACGAGCAAGAACGGCAATACATCCAGCGGCGCGACCCAATCCAGTCCCACCGCGGCGAGTCCGGCGATTACGACAACCAGCATTACAAAGACTGGCGTGACCACGATGTCGGATGCCGACTGGATCCGAATGATCGGCATCTTCAACCGATTCAGGCTATCGGCCTGTCCGTCCACCGCCTCCTGAAACACGGTGTGCGCCTTGCCCGCTTGACCGAACGCCCGCACCACCTGGATGCCATCGACGAATTCGATGGTGGCGTCCTGGGTGCGGCGCTCCCAGCGGGTATAGACCGCCATGCGATCGCGGCCGTCCTGATCCATCATCCGGCTGAACAACACCATGTAGGCGATCAGCGGAATCAGCATTGCCAGCGTGAGTCGCCAATCGACGCTGACCAGGTAGCCGAGGGTGACCAGCGGCACGGTAAGCGCGCCGACGAACTCCAGTCGCGCATGCGCGACCAGATAATGCAGCGCCTCGACATCGTCCTGCAGATACTTCTTCACCTCGCCGGAGGAGCGTTCATCGAACCAGCCGAGCGGCACCCTGGTCAGCTTGGCCGCCAACAACCTACGCAACGTCAGCTGGTATCCGGCATCGACCAGATGCGACCAGGTCAGCGCCGCCGCCTGCAGCAGGCCGCGCGCGAGGAGCACCACCACCGCGATCAGCAGCAGCCGCCACACCCGATCGGTATCCACCCGGTTGGCGAGCAGTTCCCGGCAGGCCGCGACGATCAGCACGAACGGCACGACGGTGCCGACCGAGGCAATGGCCACGATGATGCTCGCGAGTGTCAGCGTGCGGCGCACGGGCGCAAGGATTTCCTTGCGCGCCGCGGCTTCCTGCTGCTTTCGAGCCTTCAGCACCGTCTTCGGCGGCCGGTTTCCGGTCTCCTCCACCGTCATCTGCCTCGCCCCTCTCGGCCCTTCGGGGAGCCTCTCGCCGGAATCGGCACCCATCTTCACACAAGATCGGCCGAGAGGGTAGGTTAGGCTAAGTTATCTAGCGGTCGTTCCAACCGAGGTCGCGCCCGATCACATCGAACAACTTCTCGTTCCACGGGCGATAGAACTCGCGCAGCCGGGCCACCGAACCCTCGTCGGGCTCCGGGAATTCGAGCGGATTGCGGTTCAAGACATGATGACGGACCGGCTCGACGGCGGGCAATCCGAGGAATTCATGGATGCCGCACACTGTCTTCGAGATATCGGCGAAGAAGTCCTCGGCGGTGACGATGTAGACGTTGTCCTTGTCGAACGCCTCGAGCCAGCGGGCTACCGCATTGGCGTAGACACCGGTGCCGAGCACCGGCATGGAGGGCAGTGTGGTCGGTGGCGGCGGCGCGGGAAACATCTCCAGCGCGTACCCGATGTAGTCGGCAAAGGTCTGGCCGTACGGCACGGCGCGCAGGCCGTCCTTGTTACTGAGGAACAGATCCCATTTGTAATGCGAGTAGGCGCGATCCACCGGATCGCGCAACATCATCACGATCTTGGCGTCGGGTCGGGCCGCACTGTAGCTGTCGATCAACGGAAGATCGTGCAGCAGTGGGTCGAAATGGCCCGCGAGCGCTTGGCCCGTACATCGCATCACCTCGGCCTTCTGCCGCTCCGTCGGGAAGAACGGACCCCACATGTGCGGGCAGCCGTGCCCGATCTCCTTGGTGAGCGGCGCCAGGATGCTCGGATGCTGCATGAGGTAGCTGGCCAGGTCGGTGGTGCCGCACTTCAGCGCGCCGACGCAGGCGAAATCCGGCAGAACGCGCGGCCCACCGAAACGCCGCAACCACAGCCGGATCGGTGGCACTCTGCCGAAATAATGCGGCAGCGTCAGATAGCGAATTCCCAGCCGTGCAGTGCGCAACGGACGCCCGAGATAGCTCTCCCGGTTGTAGCGGTGCAGTTGCCATTCTTCGAATACCGCAAGCCCTTTCGTGTATCTATCGGACGCATACTCTTGTGCGCTCGACGGCGCCACCACTGTTGGCATTGGAACATCCCCTCGCACAACGATCTTCGCCGCAGAGCACGCGGCGATCTACTTTCCGAACCAACCGCAAGGAATGGTTCGTCCGACTACTGACACGCAATTCGAGGAAACACACGTTGTTACCTCCTGCCATCGATCCCGCTGTCCGCCGGGAGTCGATTCGCGAATCACGTTAGCGCCGAGTTCATCCCGGCGTTACCGAAATCCCGGCTGTCGATACACAGACGACGATGCATCCCATCTAGGCAACTTCACAACACCCGCCAGCAAGGGGATGCGCCGCCACACGCTGGCCGCTGCTGCTCGCCCGGCCGAAATGCCGCACAGGGTAGGACACTTGCCGAGGAGTTCGATGTGAAGCTCGCACAGTGAGATCTCGCCTCCGACAAAGATTTCCACGCCCAGGCACGAGCAGTCGCGAGAGGCGGCCGATCGGTGCTGCGGGAACCCTGTTCAATACCGAATGACCGGTTCTCTCACCGCACTTGGCAACACATCTTCGACGCGCCGGGGAAGCTTGCGTGAACGACGCACTATCCCAGCAACTTTCGCGCGCGAGCATTACTAGCTTATGCAGCTACACAGATTGCGACTGCGGTTGGAGATGTGAAAATGTTTGTCACGACAATTATTTCGAATATCGGCGATTGCAGCCGTGATCCCGGCACCTTGACCGAGCGGCAGGCGCACCGAGCGATGCAGGTGCATCTGAATTGCAGTGTCGATAGCTGCAAGGTCCGCCGCCGCGCCCGCCAGATGCTGGTCGAGTCCCGGCGAATGGTGCTGGACGAGCGCGCCGAGCCGTAATCATCCACGGCGTAACCCGCGCCGCCCCGGAATCGACTACGCCGTCTGAGCGTTGGCACAGCCATGACGACCACCGAATCCGATCGCTCCGCCACGCCCGTCGTCGACACCGGCACCGCATTCGGTGCCAGGGTCGCCGCCCGCCTGGAACGCGAGAATGTCATCTGGCTGACCACCGTCGGGCGCAGCGGAACACCACAGCCGAATCCGGTGTGGTTCCAATGGCGCGACGGTGAATTTCTGATCTTCAGCCAGGCCGATAAGCCGAAGTTGCGCAATATCGCCCGCAATTCTCGGGTGTCGCTGCATCTCAACAGCACCGCGAGCGGCGGCGACGTGGTGATTCTCACCGGCACCGCGCGAATCGACGAAGCCGGGCCGACACCGGCAGAAGTCGCCGCGTTCACCGAGAAATACTCCGAGGGACTCGCCTCGCTTTCGATGACCGAGGAACAGTTCCACGCCGACTACTCGGTCACGGTGCGAGTCACTCCGGATCGGCTGCGCGGATTCTGAGCCCGACCCGGCCGTGAGCTGGGGATTCGTCGACGACTAAGGTCGTCGGTGATGAGAAGGAGGCAGCAGCCGCCGTTGCCCAAGCGGCACGGCCTGGATCCGGCCCGGCTCCGCCTACCGGAGCAGGGCGATTGGGCGACCATTCGCGACCATCTGGTGGATCGGCTGCCTCGTGTCCCTGCCGCGCGCATCGATGAGCTGCTGGATGCGGGCGGGATCGTCGATCTATCCGGTCCGATCGCGCCGGATGCGCCGTATGTGCCGGGCGGCGCGGTCTGGTTCCATCGCGATCTACCCGATGAGACCGAAGTTCCGTTCGATATCCCGATCGTCCACCGCGACGACGATCTGCTCGTGGTGGACAAGCCGCATTTCCTGGCGACGATTCCGCGCGGCCAGCACATCCTGCAGACGGCGTTGGTGCGGCTACGTCGCGAACTAGATCTACCCGATCTCATTCCGGCGCACCGGCTCGATCGCGTCACCGCGGGGCTGGTGCTCTTCGTGATCAATCCGGCCCGACGCGGGGCCTATCAGACGATGTTCCACAAGCGCACGGTGCGCAAGGAGTACGAGGCCATCGCCCCCTTCGATCCGGAGCTGGCGCTGCCACGCACGGTGCGCAGCCGGATCATCAAGGAGAAGCAGGTGCTCGCCGCGCAGGAAGTGGCGGGTGAACCCAATGCGGAGACCTGGATCGAATTGCTCGAGCAGCGCGAGGGCCTCGGCCGCTACCGGCTGCGGCCGCTGACCGGGCGCACCCATCAGCTGCGGTTGCATATGAACGGACTCGGCATTCCGATACTCGGCGACGACTTCTATCCGAGGCTCACCGACAAATCTGTGCACGACTTCACTCGCCCCCTGCAACTGCTGGCCACATCACTCGAATTCACCGACCCGGTCAGCGGCACACCGCGCCGGTTCGACAGTGCGCGGACGCTGCAGGCATGGGCGGATCCGCGGGGTTGGCGGGGTCGGCATTAACGCCGACGGCGCGTAGCGCGAAACAGGGTACGACCATGTTGATGACGCAAACCCCCGAAGCCGAACCCGTCGCGCCAGTTGCGGGCATCCGTAGACTGGGCCGGATGCTTCAACAGGACCTCGACGAAGCGGCACCGTCCCGCCACAAACTGCACGCCTATCTCGACGTGGCCGTTGTGGTGATCGTCCTGGCAGGCACGAATCTGATCGCCCACTTCACCACCGCGTGGGCGAGCATCCTCACCGTTCCGATCGCCGCCGTGGTGCTGCTCGCGCTCATGCGGCGACGCGGGCTCGGCTGGTCCGAACTCGGACTCGCACCGCGGCACTGGCGACGCAGCACGCTCTGGGCGCTCGGTGCGGTCGGCTTGGTGCTCGCGGTGGTGGCGATCGGGGCGCTGCTGCCGATCACGCGGCCGTTCTTCCTCGCCGACCGCTACGCCACTATTTCCGGCGCGCTCATCGCATCGATGATCGTCATCCCGCTGCAGACCGCGATTCCGGAGGAGCTGGCCTTCCGCGGCGTCCTGCACGGCACGCTCGACCGCGTCTACGGCGTACGCGGCGTCTTCGCGGCGGGATCACTGCTGTTCGGCCTCTGGCATATCGCCTCCTCCCTCGGTCTGACCACCAGTAACCGCGGCCTGACCGGCTTCATCGGCGGCGGCCCGGCCGGTCAGATCATCGGCATCCTGCTCGCCGTCCTCGCCACCGCCGCCGCGGGTGTCGTCTTCACCTGGCTGCGCCGCCGCAGCGGCAGCCTCCTGGCCCCCATCGCCCTGCACTGGTCGATAAACGGCGCGGGCGCATTGGCCGCCGCCATCGTCTGGCACACCACCCTCAGCTGACCCGAATTCCGCGCAAGCCGGGGAGCTCGCGATTCGCGCATTTGTTCGAGTTTCCGGAGTCGCAGCATTGACCTCGGGCGGGTAGCGGTTTAATCTCGGTGCGATCACACATATGTTCGAGCATGTAGGTCTGCGTCGGTATGACACCTGCTCCTGGGAAGGCTCGCGATGCGCGACAAACAGTCGACCGGTAGGTCCGAGATCGCCGCATTGGCCGAGCGGGTCGCGAACGCGCGGGGGCGGTTACCACTGCAGGATGACGCGGCGCTCGTGCAGGCGTTGTCGGATGACGAGATCGATGCGGAACGCGAACTCGCGCAATGGGTTCGGGCGCAGCGGCGAGGGCAGCGGAAACGGGCCGTCCAGGATGAACTCACGGCGGAGAAGCGCAACCGGCGAACCATGTCCGCCATCCAGCGCGCCGATGACGCGGACGCCCGCTGGCATCGGCGCGCACTGGCGGCGCGGCGGCGGGTCTCGAATCAGGATGCGCGCCTTGCCCAGTTGTACCGGCGGGCCGAATGGTCCTCGCGCGCATTGATCGCCGTCGTGGTGCTCGGCATGGTGTGGGCCGGGGTGAATGTGCAGCACAACCTGGTGCCCAGCGGGAATATGGCAGATCCCCTGTACTGGTTGAGCTATGGAATCGAGGCGATGATCTCGATCCCGATCATCACCATCATGGTGGCCGCGACGACGGCCGCCCGCTGGGGCCGCGAACTCGACCGCGGCAAGGTCGTCTTCTTCGAGACCGCGCTGCTCGGCACGACCATCGCGCTCAACGCGGGCCCGCACCTGGCCGCCGGATCCTTCGGCCAGGCCGCCGAATACGCGATCGCACCGGTCATGGTCGGCGTCGTCATCTGGTTGCACGCCTGGGTTTCCGCGCGATACGCCCTGCTCATCGACGGTGTCCCGATGGTCGAGGACGAACCCGACCTGCCGCCCCGGCACCGGGTCACCACCGAGCGCGGCGCACCCATCGATACGTTCCGTGCCGACGACCCCACCGACCGTCGAGAACTGCTCGCCGCCAAGGGTTTCGACCCCCTGCTCGACCAAGCCGGCGTCCGCTTCCCGGTCGATATGGATCCCCATGTCGCCGAAGCCGCGATGCGTGCCGCCCAACCCGACGCGGTTCCCGTCTCGCGCCTCGATTGCACGGAAACCCTGGTGTACCACGCGCAGAGCACCCGCTCGACGAACGGCCGCCTCACCCAACAGATCCCGAGCGACGACTACCGCCCTGGTCACGCGGTGCGCGCGACGGATCCGATCCATGACAACGCACGGCCCTACACCGACGCCAACGGAAGATCGCCAGCCCATACGTCGGCAACTGGCGCGAACCGCCTCGGCAAGAACACATTTCATGCCTCGGACCTCGATCAGCGCATTACATCGGATACGGCTGCGAGCGCCGAGCGCGCAGCCCATGCCACCGCGCGCGGCAAGTCCGCGACGGCACCGATGAATGCTCGTGACACAACTATTGCCGCCACCCGGCTCGAGCCTCAGGACGCGTCAGGGACCGCTGCCGATGAGCGCGCGACCTTCGCCGCCACGGACTTCGCGCCACAAACGGCAGCACAGAGCGCCGCCAGCACCCGCAACGAACACCCGGCCAATGCCGCAAACGGATTCGCCACCCAGACCGGTGCCGATGAGCGCGCGACTTTCGCCGCCGCGGGTTTCGAGCCTCGGACAGCCGTATCGAATGCGGTCGGCACCCACGATGAGCACACGACTGCCGCAACCGGCCTCGATTCCCAGACCGCAGTGACTGCTCCCGATGAGCGCATGACTCTCACTGCCACAACAGGTTTCGACACCCAGACCGCGCTGGCGGACGCTACCGATGAGCGCACAACTTTCGCGGGCACAGGCTCAGCTCCCCGGACGGCTACGCCGAGTGCCGCCAGCGCCCGCGACGAGCACACGTCTGTTGCCGCAACAGGACTCGATCCCCGGACCGCAGCGACTGCTGCCGATGAGCACACGACTGTCGCCGCCAACGTCCGTACCGCGTCCGCGACTACTGCTTCCACTCGGTACGAGCACACGGCTTCCAATACCAGCGGCTTCGAGCCCCGTACAGCACCTGCGGCCGCCGATCGCGCGGCTTTGCCTGCCACGGACGACGCAACTGTTCCTGCTACAGATATCGACCTCCGGACTGCAACGGCGGCCGACGCCAGCACTCCGGACGAGCACCCAGCCTCGGGGACTGCAGGCTTTGAGCCCGATGCCACGCCCGGGGCGTCCGGTCGCGACGAACGTTCCAATCGCGATGCGAGCGCGACTTCTGTTGTCGGAGAAGCGGAACCGCGGCGGCACGCAGCACGCCCCGCAGCACAGTCGCAGCTGAGCATTTTCGATACGGCGACTGTCGAATCCGTCGCGCAGACCAGTACGGACACTGGGGACCGCGCACAGACCGACCCCGATCGCGCCACGGTGTCCCGCACCGCAACCGCTGCGGGCACGGGCACGGGCACGGGCACGGGCAAGCCAGTTGACGCTCCCCGCCCTGCGAAGTCCAGCATTCGCACCGAAACCCCCACACGCACAAACACACCCACCGAACCCCAGCGTGCTACCCGAGGTTCCGCCACACCGACCCCGGCCGAACGAATCACACGGGTAGTGGAGGGTCACCGCACTTCGGGCGCCGACAACTCCGCAGCCGATCACGAGGATCAGACCGCAGCATCCGAGGCCGAGGCCAGGCAACTCGTTTCGGATGAGACACCTCGCCGCACCACCAGCGAGGTGATCAGCGAAGTGGTGCAATCACTTTCGGCCGAGGACCTGCTGACCGAGAACCTCGGCTCCGAGAGCGACGATATCGAGGTGTGGTCGGTCGCCCGCGCAATCGCGGGCCGCGGCCTCTCCGTCATCCCCGTGGAACAACTCGCCGAAATCCTCATGCTCGCCGACCAATCCTGGACCCCAACCAGCATCGGCGCCGAAGTCGGCCTCTCCCGCACCGCCATCGCCCAAGTCCTGGAATTCGCCCGCCGAGTCCGCCGCCCCTACGCAATCAGCAGCTAACCAGACCTCGCCACTGCAGCCGACAGCAGCGCGGCGTTCGTGATCCCTGCTCGCGCATACTCAGTGACTACCTCACATAGGTTGCACGCTATGCGAGGTAGTCACTGGGTATGCGGCAACGAGCATTGAGGACCACGAGAAGGGCCGTCCGACTTGGATATCCCGAGTCGGACGGCCCTGTTCACTCTGCGGCTGGACTTATCGGCGTTCCCGAAGTCGCTGCCCTTAGTTGTTGTACATGTCCGAGTACGCGTACTGATCCGGGCGCGCATCCTGCGACTTCCCCTCGGATGCGCCCTTCGAATCCCGGTCCCCATGTCCCGGCCACCAGGCTCGGTGCCCGATCAGCGCGGTCACCGCCGGGGTGAAGAACATCGCCATGACGAATGCGGCGATCGCGATGCCGACCGAGATCGCAAAGCCCATTTGCGACAGGACATTGTTGCCCGCCAACATCATCGAGGCGAAGGTGCCCGCCAGGATTACACCGGCTGCGGCGACGGTCGGACCGGTGTGCCGAACCGCGAGGGCCGCAGCCTGTTTCGGCTCGTTTCCGGCTCGCGCCTCCTCACGCAAGCGAGCGACCATCAGAATGTTGTAGTCGGTGCCGAGTGCCACCACGAACAGGTACATGATCACCGGCAGGGTGAAGATCAGTCCTGAATTGCCCTGGAAGTGCTGGAAAACCAGTACCGCGGCACCGAGCGTCGCGGCGAAGCCGAGGAAGACCGAGGCCATCAGGTACCACGGCGCCACCAGACTGCGCAGCAGCAGCGCCAGCACGATCATGATGAGAATCGCCGCCACCGGGAACACGATCTTGTAGTCGTGCACCATCGCGTCCTGGAAGTCGACGTACACCGACGAGATGCCACCCACCACAGCGGTAGTGCCCGCGGGTGCTGCCGAATGCGCGGCGTCGCGCAGCGGATCACGCACCGTATCGAGCGCGGCATCCGATTCGGGCGCACCATTGAGGGTCACCTGGAAGTCGGCGGCCATTCGGTCACTCGATACCGTCGGCGCCCCGACCTGACTCACACCCGGCACCGCGGCGAGTACAGCGCGGTAGGTGGTGAGCTGGTCATTGTCGAGCGGTGCGCCGGTGTCGGAATGCAACAGCACTTCGGACGGCTGGGTCGACCCGGCGGGCATCCCCTCGAGCAATTCCTTGTTGTAGACCGTCGATTCGGAGGAATCCGAGGTCGAGCCCGAGCTCAGATCGAATGTGGGATGGAATCCGAAGGCCAACACGCCCAGAGCCACCAGCAGCCCACCGGACACCGCCGCGAACGCACCGGGCCGCCGACCCATGGCCGCGCCGATCGCACCGAAGCGCGCGCCCTTCGGCTCCTGCTGCCATGCCTTCGACGGCCAGAACACCTTGGTCCCCAACAGCGAAACCACGGCGGGGACCAGCGTCAGACCGGCCAGCAGCGCCACCGCGACGGCGATCGCCAGCGCGGGACCGAGCGCACGGAACATACCGAGCGTGGACAGGGTCAGCGCCATGAATGCGATGATCACCGCACCCGCCGCCGAGGTGATCGCCTCGCCGACCTTGGTGACCGCACTGACCATCGCGGTCTTCGGATCCTCGCCGGCCCGCAGTCGCTCCCGGTACCGGAACATCAGGAACAGGATGTAGTCGGTGCCGACACCGAAAAGCACCACCAGCAGAATGGAATTCACCGAACTGTCGACCTTCAGATCGAAGGCCTTGCTGACCATCGCGATCAGGCCACCGACGGTGCCGGAGACCGCGCCGATCACGACAATCGGCAGCAGCGCGATCACCGGACTGCGGAAGATGATCAGCAGCAACACCAGAATCAGCACGACTGTCGCGATGCCGATAATGGCCATACCCTTTTCACCGGACTCGGTCTGGTCCAGCATCTGGGCCGCCTGACCGGTGACACCCGCCTTCAGATCCGAACCCTGCACCTGATCGCGCAATGCGTCCCGCAGTTTCTTGACCGCATCGCTCTGCGTCGTATCGCCCGCATTGGTCACCTTCGTCATCTGCACGGCGGCGATCTGCACCAACCGGTTCTCCGAGGCCGGAACGGCCTGGATGCCGATGACGTCCTTTATTCTCTGGTCGTCGAGCTTCGACGCGATCCCCATCACGCTCGCCGAATCGGCCTCGGACAGCGGTGCGCCGTCCGCGCGGACGAAGACGAGCAGCGCTGCGGGCGCCTGCTGTTGCGGAAATGCCTTCTGCTGCAATTGCATTGCCTGAATCGACTCGTAATGCGATGGCAGGAATTCGGATTGGTCGGTGGTCGATTTCAGTTGCGGCGCCGTGGCCACCACCGCGATCACGATGAACAGCCAGAGACCGATCACCTTCCACGGGTTGTGCACAACGATCGTGCCCAGTCGAGCGAACATGTGGGAGAAGTCCTTTCGAGATCCGAACGAGCGGACCGGTGTCAGATGTCGAGTTCGTCGATCTTCGGACTCGTCGCGGTGCCGACGAGTTCGCGGTAGATGCGTGCCGGAATCCGCCCGGCGAGTTCCTCGACCGAGTCGACGATGTCCACCGTGTAGTCGCCCCAGGTCTGGTCGTCGACGTCGAAGATCTCGCGCCAGTTCTTCAGATCCTTGGTCCAGTTCGTCAGCGCGAAGTCCATCCAGTCGGCCCGCTGCCGATGCACTACGTATTTGCCCTTGCGGCTCAGATAGACCCGGATCACCTCGATTCCCGATTTGGTGAATTCCCTTGTCTCACCGAGCTTTCGCCCGACGAAGCGCTGTCTGCGCAGGCCGCCGGGACCGACTTTGAGCAGCACATCGCGCATATCCGATGCGTTCTTCTCGATATTGATCGTGGCCACGTCCGAAGCAGTGTCGGTCGGTCCGCTCGAATCCGGTGTCATGATTCCCCATCTCATAAATAGATATGCAAAAAAGCATGGGTTCGACGCCAGCGGACCCGATTCGGTCCGCTGCGGTGAGTTTGATCTGTTGTTTTCCGGTCGCCTCGAGCCCGCTCCTCGGCGTCCGTCGGGAATCACTATAAGTAGATGTATACGTATAACGCAAGACCTGCGTCGAGCGAGTTCAGCGCGCCCCGGCCGGCAGTTCCTCCCGGTCGACCCGACGCACGACCTTGACCAGCAGCAACAGCCCGATTCCTGGCCCGAGCCCGAGCAATGCGGCCGCCGCGAAACCCGCCGGGAATCCGCCCGCGTCGATCGCGACGCCGCAGAGGGAACTGCCGATGCCGTTGCCGAGCGTCATCGCGGCGCCGTGCCAGCCGATCGCCTCGCCGCGACCGCCCTCCGGAACAATTCGACTCAACTGATCCACGGATGCGACAAGCGTTGGCGCACAAAGTGCTCCGGCGATGAGCCCGGTCACCCCGAGCGGTAGCGGACCGACGGCGAAGCACATCGGAATGGTGACGGCGCCGAGCCCGGCGAGCAGCACATACGTCGAAATGGATCGGTGCAGCGCGCCGTAGACGAGCCCGCCGACCAGCGAACCGAAACCCCAGACCGCCATGACCACGCCGAGCCACCGCTGCGCGCCGAACTCGCGAATCGCGGATACGAATGTCAATTCCGAACCCGCGAGCACCGCGATCGCCACACACGCGCCGATGCACAGCGCCACGAACTCGACCCGGAACCATTCGCGCCGCGGTACCGTCGTGTCCCCTGCCTTGTCATCCGAGCGCAGTGGCGGATTACGCACCCAGACAAAGACTCCCGCCAACACCAGCGCCATCTGCGTCCCGAAGAGGGCGGGCGTCGTCGACCAAGCCGTCGCGGCGGCGACGCCGAGCACCGGCCCGACCATGAACGCCATCTCCACCGACACCGACTCCAGTGCCAGCGCCGATTGGCGGCTCTGCTCGGTGGTCGTGGCGATCACAGCCTGCCGAACCACCGTGAAAATCGGAATATCGAAAAACCCGGCGACCGCCGCCAGCACCAGCAGCGCCCCGTACCCGACGAACGGCGCGATCGACCAGCACACCGCCCCGACCACGATCGACGGCAGAATCGTGCGCCGCAGCCCGAAGCGATCCAACATCCGCCCACGCCACGGCCCACTCGCCGCAACGCACAGCGTGACAACCGAACTCAGCGCACCGGCCTGCCCATACGACCCGTGCAACGTCTGCACCACATGCAGTGCGAGCAACACCGACCCGGCGAAGAACGGAATGCGAACCATCACCCCCAGCAGCAGCACATTGCGCACTGCCGAGTCAGCCAGCACCTCCCTGTAGGCCCGCACCTGACCGAGCGTCCCACGCCCGCCCACCCGCACGCCACCGATTAATCCCATGATTCGATCCGACGGCGCGCAACCACGAACCTGCTCCAGCCCGGATCACATCGGCGCAGGCTCACCATGTTCGAGGTAGACGGTACGGCTCATGGAATGCGCGATATGGGCTTGGCGCAGTCGGCGGGCGAGCCGCGGGATCAGGTAGTCATCGAGCTTCGACAACGCAACCCACGCCCAGCGGTCGAGTTCGCTCTCCTGGAGGCTGATGGCTCGCTCATCGGATCCGATATCGCCACAATCGAAAACATAGAGAATCTTGTCGCCTTCCCCCTCGCTCGGCGCCCAATCGTGAACCAGCAAATGCCTTGGCGCACGGTCGATTCCGAGCTCTTCGCGAATCTCGCGACGGCAGGCCGCACCTGGCGACTCCCCGGGCTCGACATACCCGCCGGGGATATCCCAACCGCTGCCATAAGTCTTGTGCACCAACAGCACCTCGTCGCCGCGCACGAAAAGCGCTCCCGCCGCCAGACGTGCGCGCGCAAACCGATTGTCCGCATTGGTCATTGGTTACCTCACGACGTGCATTCGTTGGGCCAAGGCTTGCAAGGCGAACGAAGGACTGCCGTGCGCGTTGCGCATCCAGGTGAGTACGAGTTGTCGGCTGAGGTAATGATGGCGAACCTGCTCCGGGGCCGCCTGCTCGGCGCCGAGCAGAGCCGATACCGAATCCTGCTGGCGACCAGCCAGATTGAACGCGCGAGCAAGCTCGAGTTGGTGCCGAATCCGGCGCTCCACCGGGAGGGCGGAGGTATCCAGCCCAGGTCCCAACCGAAGCGCGATCTGCACATCACCGAGTTCCATCGCGGTGTTGACTCGATGGATTGCGACATTGGTGGGCCCGAACGCGGTCCACAGGCAGTTCCGATCACCACCGAGTTTGCGCGCGGCCACATCCGCCTCGGACAGGAACTCCTGCACGGTGTCTCGGCGATTGCTCCGCGCGGCTGCCATCGAGCCGACGAGCAGCAGCGTTCCGTACACCGACAACATGTCGTCCCGACCCTCGTGCAGGTACGGCTGCAAGTAGGCCGCTCCGGCTTCGACCAGATCGACAGCGGGTTGCACACGGCCCGTAGACATCACCGTGAAGGCGACCGATCGCATCAGGGAACCGACAATCGCGAGATCATCGGTTCGCTGAGCCGCCGCGAGACCTCGTTCCGCGGCGTTCCAAGCCAAATCGGTTTCGCCGAGCTTGGTCAGCACCGAGGCCGCCACCTGATAGCACAGTGCCAACAGCCGGTACCCGGATTCGTCTTCCGCTCGCTGGGCGACCGCCAGCGCCGCAGACAACAGGCCGGGCAATCGGCCCGCCACAAATCCGAACCTGGCCCCCTGATAGGCATCGAAAACAGCACGCAGCTCCCGTTCGAGCGCGGGGAGTTGAAACGACTCCGGATCACGAGCGGGCGGCACCGGCGCTGGCATCAAATGGCTGTAGTCCATCAACGCGGCCCGGAGTGCGGGGATGGTCGAACTCCCGCTCTCGGTGGTCCATTCCAACAGACTCGGATCACCGATCAGGTCTCCCAGCGAAACATCCAATGCGTCTGCGAGTAGGCGGATCACCGACAAGCGGTCCAGCGGAATCCGATTGTTCTCGACCTTGCTCATCCAATCGTCTGTCCGCCCGACAAGACCGGCTAGCACGTCTTGGGACATACCGCGACGCCGTCGGTACCAAGACACCCGCTCACCGATGGTGAGGTTCTGGGTCATTCCGCGCACAACACAATCTTCCGACTCGGCTGGGCAACTATCCCGGAAAGATATTCCGGGCATACATCTGATCCGGCCTCAGGCTACTTGCAAACCAAACGACATCAGTGCTGAACGGGACAAAGGCCACCGTGGACACCGAGGAACTCGAGAGCGTCGTCGATTGGGCGGACTACTACCGCCAACAGTTTCATCTTCCCGCCGAGGAACGCGGCGGTTACGTCATGCTGCCGGTGACGAACCATCTGGGCATTATCCACATGCCCAAGCTATTGGCCGAAAAAGTCCGAAATTCCTTGGTACAGCAGGGAACTCCCGGCCCAGTGCTGGCGCGGCAGATCCGCTGGACCTTCGTCGCGGCCGTGGACTACTCCCCGGGTAATCAAGTCCTGGAACTGCTGGCACGCAAAAACATTTGTGTGCCCATCGTCGGCAGTGCGCTGATGATACCGACAGGCCTCGGGCGGTGGACCCGCGAAGGGGCGCACTGGATCAATCCGCCGGGTCGCGATCAATTGCTGCCAATACTGTCGAACGTCATCAGCACAACGCTGGCATCGTTATTCGATCGAAACGATAGACCGGCTTCGCCGCAGACCGGGTGAATAATCCGAACCGCTGAGCAAATATGAAAAAGGCCCGCTTCCCAAATGGGAAGCGGGCCTTTGCTTTACCGCCGGAAAAGGGGTTACTTGGCCTTCTCCAGGACCTCGACCAACCGCCAGTGCTTGGTGGCGGACAGCGGGCGGGTCTCCATCAGCTGGACGCGGTCGCCGACACCGGCGATCTCGTTCTCGTCATGCGCCTTCACCTTGGTGGTGGAGCGAATGATCTTGCCGTAGAGCTTGTGCCGCGTGCGGTCTTCCAGCTCGACGACGATGGTCTTGTTCATCTTGTCCGAGACCACGTAGCCGATGCGAACCTTGCGGGTGCCGCGCTTGACCTCGGGGGTCACGTTCTCTTCACTCATGCCGCATCTCCCTTGCCAGCGGGTGCCGAGGCCAGGCCGAGCTCGCGCTCACGCATGACCGTGTAGATGCGCGCGATCTCGTGACGCACGACGCGCAGGCGACGGTTGTTGTCCAACTGACCCGTCGCCATCTGGAAGCGCAGATTGAACAGCTCTTCCTTCGACTCGCGCAGGCGGGCGACGAGCTCCTCTTCGTTGAGCTCGCGGAGCTCTGCGGCCGGTGTACCGGTAGCCATCAGAACTGCTCCTCCCTGGTCACGATCCTGCACTTCATGGGGAGCTTGTGCATCGCGCGGCGCAGGGCCTCACGAGCTGTCTCCTCGTTGGGGTAACTCATTTCGAACATCACGCGCCCCGGCTTGACGTTCGCGATCCACCACTCCGGCGAGCCCTTGCCGGAACCCATGCGGGTTTCGGCCGGCTTCTTGGTGAGCGGGCGATCCGGGTAGATGTTGATCCAGATCTTGCCGCCACGCTTGATGTGGCGGGTCATCGCGATACGAGCCGACTCGATCTGCCGGTTGGTGACGTAGGCGGGCTCGAGAGCCTGGATGCCGTATTCACCGAACGCGACCGAGGTGCCGCCCTTTGCCATTCCGGAACGACCCGGGTGATGCTGCTTCCGGTGCTTGACCTTCCGTGGCATCAACATGCGTCAGCCCTCCTGTGTTTCTGCCGGGGCGTCGGCTACCGCGGTGGCAGCGCCTGCACGCCCGGCCTCAGTGCTGGTCGCGGTGGTGCCTGCGGAACCGGACCGACGCGGGCGGCTGGGCCGCTCCCGACGCTCGCGGCGGTCAGCACCCGAAGGCGCGGCAGCAGCCGTGACCTCGCGCTTGCCACCGACGATGTCGCCCTTGTAGATCCAGACCTTCACGCCGATGCGACCGAAGGTGGTCTTGGCCTCGTAGAGGCCGTAGTCGATGTCCGCGCGCAGCGTGTGCAGCGGGACGCGACCCTCGCGGTAGAACTCCGAGCGCGACATTTCGGCGCCACCGAGGCGGCCCGAGCACTGCACCCGGATGCCCTTGACGTTCGGCGAACGCATGGCCGACTGGATGGCCTTGCGCATCGCGCGACGGAACGCCACACGGTTGGACAGCTGCTCGGCGACACCCTGGGCAACGAGCTGCGCATCCGACTCGGGGTTCTTGACCTCGAGGATGTTCAGCTGCACCTGCTTCTTGGTGAGCTTCTCCAGCTCGGCGCGAATGCGATCGGCCTCGGCGCCGCGGCGACCGATGACGATGCCGGGACGCGCGGTGTGGATGTCGACGCGAACCCGGTCACGGGTGCGCTCGATCTCCACCTTGGAGATGCCTGCCCGCTCCATGCCGGTGGCGAGGAGCTTGCGGATGGCGACGTCTTCCTTCACGTAGTCCGCGTACTGCTTGTCCGCGTACCAACGCGACTTCCAGTCGGTGGTGATACCGAGGCGGAAGCCATGGGGATTGATCTTCTGTCCCATTTACTTTGCCCCTCCCTTCCGGCGGCTGCGAGCAGCACCGGCAGTGGGCACGCTCTCGACCTCGATGGTGATGTGGCTGGTGCGCTTGCGGATCCGGAACGCGCGGCCCTGGGCCCGCGGCTGGAAACGCTTCATGGTCGCGCCCTCGTCGACGTAGGCGGTCGAGATGACCAGCGTGGCCGGGTTCAGGCCGAGGTTGTTCTCGGCGTTGGCCGCGGCGCTGGCGACAACCTTGGCGACCGGCTCGCTCGCGGCCTGGGGTGCGAACTTGAGGATTGCGAGTGCATCCTCGACCCGCTTGCCGCGGACCAGGTCCACGACACGGCGAGCCTTCATCGGGGTGACGCGAACGTGCTTCGCCGTCGCCCGGGCAGTCGGGTTCTGAGTCTCAGTGGTCATCGCCGCTTGCTCTTCCGGTCTTCCTTGACGTGGCTCTTGAACGTCCTGGTGGGCGCGAACTCACCCAGCTTGTGGCCGACCATGGACTCCGAGACGAACACCGGCACATGCTTGCGGCCGTCGTGGACGGCGAAGGTGTGACCGATGAAATCGGGGATGATGGTCGAACGACGGGACCAGGTCTTGATGACCTGCTTGCTGCCCTTTTCGTTCTGAACGTCCACCTTCGCGAGGAGGTGGTCGTCGACGAACGGGCCCTTCTTGAGGCTGCGTGGCATTTCTTACCTCCTCCTTCAGCGCTTCTTGCCGGTCTTGCGACGGCGGACGATGAGCTTGTCGCTCGGACGGTTGGGCTTGCGGGTGCGGCCTTCCGGCTGACCCCACGGCGAGACCGGGTGGCGACCACCGGAGGTCTTGCCTTCACCACCACCATGCGGGTGGTCGACCGGGTTCATGACGACACCACGGACCGTGGGGCGGCGACCCTTCCAGCGCATACGGCCGGCCTTACCCCAGTTGATGTTCGACTGTTCGGCGTTGCCGACCTCGCCGACGGTGGCGCGGCAGCGCACGTCGACGCGACGGATCTCACCGGAGGGCATACGCAGGGTGGCGTAGGGGCCTTCCTTACCGAGCAGCTGGATGCTCATGCCTGCGGCACGAGCCATCTTGGCGCCACCGCCCGGACGCAGCTCCACGTTGTGGATCGTGGTACCGGTCGGGATGTTGCGCAGCGGCAGGTTGTTACCCGGCTTGATGTCGGCGGTGGGGCCGGACTCGATCGGGGTGCCCTGCACCACGCCCTTGGGGGCGATGATGTAGCGCTTCTCGCCGTCCCGGTAGTGCAGCAGCGCGATGTTGGCGGTGCGGTTCGGGTCGTACTCGATGTGCGCGACCTTGGCCGGGATGCCGTCCTTGTCCAGACGACGGAAGTCGATCAGACGGTAGGCACGCTTGTGGCCGCCACCGCGGTGGCGAGTCGTGATGCGACCGTGCGCATTACGACCACCCTTGCTGTGCAGCGGGCGGATCAGCGACTTCTCGGGGGTCGACCGAGTGATCTCAGCGAAGTCCGAGACGCTGGAGCCACGACGGCCCGGCGTAGTCGGCTTGTACTTACGAATTGCCATGAGTTCTTCTCTGCTTTCTGGATTCCCAGGCGCTTACGCGACCGGGCCTCCGAAGATCTCGATGGGCTTGCTGTCGGCCGAGATGGTCACGAGCGCGCGCTTGGTGTCCTTGCGCTTGCCGTAACCGAAGCGGGTCCGCTTGCGCTTGCCCTGACGGTTGGCGGTGTTGACGCTGGTCACCTTCACACCGAAGACCTTCTCGACGGCGATCTTGATCTGCGTCTTGTTGGAATCCGGGTGCACGATGAAGGTGTAGGTGCCTTCCTCGATCAGTCCGTAGGACTTCTCCGAGATGACCGGCGCCAGCAGAATGTCGCGGGGGTCGGCGATCGTGGTCACTTGCTCTCCTCCTGTGCGGATTCGGCGGGGCCGTGCACGAAGGCGTTCAAGGCCTCGACGCTGAACACCACTTCGTCGCTTTCCAGGACGTCGTAGGTGTTGAGCTGATCCGGCGCGATCGGGTGCACGAACTCCAGGTTCTGCACGCTCTTCCAGCCCGCGATGTCCTCACGTCCGAGGACGAGCAGGAACTTCTTCCGGTCCGACAGCTCGGACAGGAACGACTTCGCGGACTTGGTCGACGGGGTCTGACCCGAGACCAGTTCGGTGATCACGTGGATGCGCTCGTTGCGCGCACGATCCGAGAGGGCGCCACGCAGCGCGGCGCGGATCATCTTCTTGGGGGTGCGCTGGCTGTAGTCACGCGGCTGCGGACCGTGCACGGTGCCACCACCGGTGAACTGCGGCGCGCGGGTCGAACCCTGACGGGCGCGACCGGTGCCCTTCTGGCGGTACGGCTTCTTGCCACCACCGGAGACCTCGCCGCGCGTCTTCGTCGCGTGCGTGCCCTGGCGTGCGGCAGCGAGCTGCGCGATCACGACCTGGTGCATCAGCGAGATGTTCGCGGTGGCATCGAAGATCTCCGCGGGGAGCTCGACGGTGCCGTTGGTCTTGCCGCCGAGTTCCTTGACCGGGAGGGTCAGGTTGGTCTTCTTCTCGACGCTGGTCATGCGTGCGCACCACCCTTCACTGCGCTCTTGACGGTCACGACGCTGCCCTTGCGACCCGGGATCGCGCCCTTGATCAGCAGCAGTCCGTTCTCGGCGTCGACCTTGTGCACCGACAGGTTCTGCGTGGTGACACGGTCGTTACCCATGCGGCCCGACATGCGCATGCCCTTGAACACGCGGCCGGGGGTGGCGCAACCACCGATGGAACCCGGGCGACGGTGCACTGCCTGCGCACCGTGCGAAGCGCCCTGACCGGCGAAGCCGTGGCGCTTCATGGTGCCTGCGAAGCCCTTGCCCTTGCTGGTGCCGGTGACGTCGACGTAGGCGCCCTCTTCGAACACTTCCGCGGTCAGCTCCTGGCCGACCTCGAAGGTGGAGGCGTCCGCGACACGGATCTCGGCGACGTGGCGGCGCGGGGTGACACCGGCCTTGGCGAACTGACCGGAAACCGGCTTGTTCACCTTGCGCGGGTCGATGGCGCCGAAAGCGACCTGGACGGCGCTGTAGCCGTCGCGCTCCACGGTGCGGATCTGGGTAACGACGTTCGGTCCGGCCTTGATGACGGTCACGGGGACGACACGGTTCTTGTCGTCGAACACCTGGGTCATACCGAGCTTGGTGCCCAGGATGCCGGCCGCCGGCCTGTTCTTGTTGTCAGTCATATCTCGAGTCCCCGTCACTGAATGTTGACGTCGACGCTGGCCGGCAGGTCGATGCGCATAAGGGCATCAACCGTCTTCGGCGTCGGGTCGAGGATGTCGATCAGCCGCTTGTGCGTCCGCATCTCGAAGTGCTCGCGCGAGTCCTTGTACTTGTGCGGCGAACGGATGACGCAGTACACGTTCTTTTCGGTCGGCAACGGCACCGGCCCGACCACACGGGCCCCGGTGCGGGTCACCGTCTCCACGATCTTGCGCGCGGACGCGTCGATCGCTTCATGGTCATAGGCCTTGAGCCTGATGCGGATCTTCTGTCCCGCCACGCTAAGTGTCCTTTTCTCCGCTTATCGTTCGTGGTCCGGAAGCCGGCTTCCGTACCACCTTCAATTGCACAGCCCGAACACACGAAGACGTCCCAGCTCGATCGGGTCAGGCCCGGAGGCGGCAGCCTGCGTATCCACGCAGGGCCCCCGCTCGGGCAAGATCCAACACCGTGAGACCGCGACCGGGCACCGCCCGATCCTCGCCGCTGTTCATCTGTCATGGTTCTCCGGTCCACGCGGTCGGGCGTGTCGCCCATCCGCTCATTCCTCGGCCCCGGTTCGAAACTTCACCTGGCCTGGAACGTTTGTCCCGGACGTACCCACGCTGGATGTCCAGCGAGGTACACGATTGGGTGTTGCTCGCCTCGCCACCCGCCACAACCGTCGAACGGCATGACCCGGTGCAAGGCAACCCGAACAGTATGCCCGACCGCGTTGGCGACTTCAAATCCGCCCCCTACCAACACTTCGCCAGCAGGTCAGGGCGCGAATCCCGGGCGCGCCCGACCACTACCGCCGACGAACTTACTTCTGAGTAAGATAGAGCCATGACGAAACCGACCACGACTCATCGGATCTGGAACAAGCTGCCGGACAACCGGCTGGGGCACACCCTGTTCTCACTCGGCATGGTGGCCCGGGTGCCCTACTTCGGGACGGTGCTGCCGAGCGTCGTGCGGCTGGAGCCCGGACTGTGCGAGGTGACCTCGCCGAAGTGGTTCGGCATCCACAACCACCTGGGCACCTTCCACGCGATCGCGGCCTGCAACCTGGCCGAGGTGGCCATGGGCATGCTGAGCGAGGCCACGGTGCCCGACACGCACCGCTGGATTCCCAAGGCCATGAATGTGCAGTACCTCGCCAAGGCCGAGACCGGTCTGCGCGCGGTTGCGAAGCTGGCCGAGGTGCCCGACTTCACCCGGATCATCGAGGGGCAGGAGCTGACCGTTCCGGTGTCCATCTACGACAAGCACGGCCTCGAGGTCGTGCACGCCGACATCACCACTTGGATCACCCCCAAGTAGGTGACCGGCGGGACGCAGTGTTGCGGGCGAACGGACGGAGCGGTTTGAATGCGAAGCATGGGTGACAGTGCGGTCCGGGAATTCGACCTCTGCGTGGTCGGGCTCGGACCGACCGGCCGAGCGCTGGCGCATCGGGCCACGCGGGCCGGGTTCCGTGTCGCCGCCGTCGATCCGCGTCCGGAGCGGCTCTGGCCGCCGACGTTCTCCTGTTGGATCGATGAGCTGCCGGAGTGGTTGCCGTCGAGCGCCATTGCCGCTCGCATTGCGAAGCCGACGGTCTGGACGAAGGCCGAGCATCGGATCGATCGCCCCTATTGCGTGCTGTCGAAAACCGGACTACGCGATGCACTGCCGCTCGACGACGCCACCGTTGTCGCCGGGCGGGCAACTCGTGTCGAGGCCAACGAGGTGGAACTCGCGGACGGCACGATCCTCAGGGCCGCAACGGTTTTCGATACCCGTGGGCTGCCGACGCTCGGACAGCGCCGCGCGGCCAGCGCACACGGCATCTTCGTCGACGCCGAGACGGCCGCACCCATGGTGACCGAGGGCGAGGGTCTGCTGCTCGATTGGCGTCCGGAGAACGGCGCGGGACCGGATGCGCCGCCATCGTTCCTCTATGCCGTCCCGCTCGGTGACGGCTCGGTGATCTTCGAGGAGACCAGCCTCGGTCTGCGCGGCGGCATGCCGCAGCACGAGTTGCGCAGACGCACCCTGAACCGCCTTGCCGCACACGGCATTCGGCTCACCGGCGCCGAACCGACCGAGGCCGCGCACTACCCCCTGGACCAGCCACCGCCGAAAAAGGGGACCGCCCAAGCGATTCCGTTCGGCTCCCGCGGCGGCATGATGCATCCCTGCACCGGCTACAGCGTCGCCGATTCGCTGGCCCTGGTCGACACCGCGGTCGCCGCCCTCCGGCGAGGCCGCGACCCCATTGCCGAACTCTGGCCGTGGCAGGCCCGGCTGGTGTACTGGATGCGCATGCGCGGCCTCTGGGGCATGGGCCGCCTGACCACCGAACAGTCCACCGCCATGTTCGACGCGTTCTTCAACGCCTCGCCGCGCGGCCAGCGCGCCCTGCTCTCCGCCCACGACGACTACACCGTCCTCGGCGCCGTCCTCTTCAACACGGTCGCCCACACCTGGCCGTTCCGCTGGCGCTACGACCTGGTCGGCTGGACGAATCGAAACCGCTGGGTCGGTTTTGATTTTGCCGCAGCCGAACGCGAAGAGGGCCGGATCGGCTGACGAAGGTCAGGCGCCGGTTTCGGCGGCGCGCTGGTAGCCGCGGATCGCGGGGTAGGCGAACAGGACGATGAGTCCGAGAACCCAAGCGACGGTCTTCAACAGGGGTTCGGCGACGGCACCGCCGTAGGACAGTCCCTTCATCGCATCGATGGCGCAGCTCATCGGCTGATTCGCGACCACGTCCTGCAACCAGACCGGATAGGCGATCACCGGCACGAACCCGGAATTGAAGAACATCAGCAGGGTATTGACGATGCCGATAATGCTCACCAGCATCACGCCCTCGGTGATGGTCGCGAGCGCCGTGACCAGCACCGCGAAGCCGACACCGAACAGCACCGGAATGCCGACCAACGCGATGGCCGCCAGCGGACCCTGCCCGAAGCGGAAGCCGAGGGTGAAGCCGACCGCGATCACGAACAGCGTGGTGACCAGCACGCGGACCGCCTCGGCCAACAGCCTGCCGGTCAGTCCGGCCGCCCGGTGCACCGGCATGGTCCAGAACCGACCGAGCAGTCCGGTGAACTTCTCACCCTTGAAGCCGAGTGCGCTGACCACCGCACCGGACATCGCCGCGACCAACGTGATCAGCGCGACCTGGCCGTAGATGCTCGGCTTACCGGTGGCCGCGGTGATCGAATTGCCGAGCACGACGCGGAACATGAAAAGCGTCAGCGCGGGATAGATCAGCGTCTGGATGGTGGTCGCGGGATCGCGCGCCCACACCAGCAGCAGCCGCTTGCACTGGATCAGGCTGTGCGTGATCCAGGTCGACAGCGCGCGCTCGGATGGCGTGGCCACCCGCGGCAGCGGGTCGAATCCGTCCACCTCGGTGCGCTCCAAGGTCTCGACAGAACTCATGACCGCCTCACACTCGCCCAGATCGCCAACGGAGTAAAGACGATCGCCATACCACCCAGCCAGGTCAGCGGCACCCACAGCACATCCCAGCTCACCCCGTCATGAGCCATATCGCGCAGCGCGAAGGAGAACTGCGAGATCGGCTGATTGCGCACGAACGGCCGGATCCACATCGGAAAACTGCGTTCCGGGACGAATCCGCAGGACAGCATGCCGAAGATCAAGGTGGGCAGCGTCAACGCCTGACTCAGCGATTCCGGACTCTTGGTCAGGCTGCCGAGCGCATCCGCGCCGAGTGCGAGCACGGTACCGACCGCGATCGAGAACACGCAGAACAGCACGGCCTGACCGGGTCCGGCGACGAACCGGAAGCCGATCATGTAGCCGAAGATGATCGCCGCGGTCAGCGCGGTCAGCGAACGCACCAGGCCCGCGCCGATCCGTGCGCTCAACGGCACCAGCATGCCGATCGGCATCGTCTGCAGTCGCGTGCTCAGACCGGTCAGCGCCTCGTATGCGGATAGCTGCGCATTCGACATCATCGTGAACGCCATGGTCTGCAGCACGATGATCGGCATGACGAACTGGGCGTAATCGATGCCCTGGAACTTCATGACATATCGCAGCGGCAAATAGAAGCCGAGCGTGAACACCAGCGGCGTGATCATCGCGACGATCAGTTCGCCCTTGACGGCCATGGTCCGCACAATGCGTCCGGACAACGCCCGCCACTGCGCGAAGTAGGAGAGCCTGGCCACGGGCAGCTCGGCGAAGAGCAGTGCCGAATCGGCCCGCTCGACGGTTGTGGAACTCACTAGTGGCCGCCCGAATGGCCGGTGATCGAGAGGAAGACATCGTCGAGCGAGGGCCTGCGCAGCGCGATATCGGCCAATTGGATCCCGGCGGCGTCGAGCCTGCGCAATGCCTCGGACAGGGTTCCCGCGCCGTCGGGTGCGGGAATCGAGATCCGGTCACCGCCATCGACGTCGGCGAGTACGGCGGCGGGCACCAGATCACCGAGTGCGTTGGCGGCCTTGCCGAGCTGACCCGGATCCAGCGGCACCACCTCGCAGTAGCTGCCGCCGGTCTTCTCCTTGAGTTCGTCGGCGGTGCCCTCGGCGATCACCGTGCCCTTATCGATGACGATGATGTTGTCGCTGAGCACATCGGCTTCCTCGAGGTACTGCGTGGTGAGCAGCACCGTGATGCCCTGATTCTTCAGCGCGGTCACCAGATCCCACACGCCCTGCCGGCTGCGCGGATCCAGACCGGTGGTCGGCTCGTCGAGGAACACCACCTCGGGGCGGACCACCAGTCCGCAGGCGATATCGACCCGACGACGCATACCGCCGGAATAGTGGCGCACCGCGCGACGGCCCGCGTGCACCAGGTCGAATTCTTCGAGCAGGGTGTCGGCGCGCTTGCGGGCGGCCGATTTGCCCAGGCCCATCAGCCGGCCGAACAATTCCAGGTTCTCGCGGCCGGAGAGGTTCTCGTCGAGCGCGGCGTACTGGCCGGTCATCATGATCGAGCGGCGCACACCCGCCGGATCCTTCTGCACATCGTGGCCCGCGACCACGGCGGTGCCGGAGTCCGGGCGCAGCAGGGTCGACAGCACTTTGACCATGGTGGTCTTGCCCGCGCCGTTGGGCCCGAGGATGCCGAGCACGCTCGCCCGCTCGGCGGTGAAGCTGATGCCCTGCAGCGCGTGCACATCGCCGAATGACTTCCGGACATCCGCAACCGCGACCGCGACGTCACCACCACCATCGATGGGTGGTGGCTCGCTGGTATGCGAATCCGCTTGGTTCAAGCTCGGCATCAACTCTCCACTGTGTCTGATCGGCGGCGTTCGCGGGGCCTGGGCGGCGATCGCGGGTCGCCAAGAGCATGGGCATGAATTCGTCCCGGTTGGTGATCCCTGCCGCCAAGCGTGATGTTACCGGCAGAGGCATCCCCGCATGGCCGACCGCGTCATACCCAGCGACCCGCGACCTAACTGTGTCCTTACTCACATTTCTGCCGGCCGATCCACTCGACCCGAGAACGTCGCTGGTGGCGGCCCTCGAGGGGCAGCGTAGGGGCGGTAGCGGCACCTTGTCCGGCCGTCGCGCCGACCATAGTCTTCTAGACGGGGAAAACGCACTAACTCGTTTGCGGCAGCGCTGTTTCGCCAAGCGTTCAGCGACTGCGGCGGATCGACCCTGCGAGAGGTGACCATGGCCGAGACCGCGCAGCCGAGGCTGGCAGCGCATACGGGAGGATCGGGCCGACCGAACGTGCTGACGTCCTATGACCCGCGCACCGGCGAGATCGTCGGCAACTATGCCGTGATGGGTGCGGGCGAAATCAACCGCACCGTGCGCGCCGCACGCTCGGCCGAAAAATGGTGGGCGGAACTGGGTTTCAACGCCCGCAAACGCTGGCTACTGGACTGGAAACGCAGTATCGCCAGGCGCGCAGGCGAATTGGTGGAAATCCTGTGCGAGGAAACCGGAAAACCACAGGCGGACGCGGTAACCGAGGTGATGCTGGCCGTCGAGAATCTGGATTGGGCGGCCCGCAATGCCGCGCGCGTGCTGGATCGGCGCAAGCTCGGCTCCACCTGGCTGACCCGCAACCAGCACGCCTCCGTCGGCTATCTGCCGCTCGGCGTCGTCGGGGTGCTCGGGCCGTGGAACAACCCGGTGTTCACCCCGATGGGCTCGATCGCCTACGCGATGGCCGCGGGCAATGCCGTGGTGTTCAAACCCGATGAGCTGACCACCGGCGTCGGGGTCTGGCTGGCCGACAGCTGGAACAAGCTCGCGCCGAATCAGCCTGTGCTGCAGGTCGTTACCGGCGATCACGCCACCACCGCGTCGCTGTGTCGCGCCAAGGTGGACAAAATCGCCTATGCCGGTTCGGATGCGGGCGCGCGCGAGGTGATCACGCTGTGCGCGCAGACCTTGACACCGGTGGTGGTCGAGCGGAACGGCAAGGGCACCATGGTGGTTCACGTCGACGCGAAACTCGCCGAGGCCGCCGAGGCCGCGGTATTCGGCGCGATGGCCAATGCGGGCCAGAACTCCACCGGCATCCAGCGGGCCTATGTCGCCAACTCTGTCTACGACCGATTCCTGGAACTGGTGATCGAGCAGGCGCGGCGGCTGCGGCCCGGCGCGGACAAGCGCGCGTCCTACGGTCCGATGATTCTGGAATCGCAGGTCGACGTGGTGCGCAAACAGGTGCGCGACGCACTGGCCAGAGGCGGACGCGCGGTGGTCGGCGGACTGGATTCGATTCGCGATCCCTATATCGAACCGATCGTCTTGGCCGAAGTGCCGGAGGAGAGCGTCGCGATCACCGGCGAGGGCATCGGGCCGCTGCTGATCGTCAACAGGGTCGCGAATATGGACGAGGCGGCGCAGCGGATCAATGCGGTCGGCAATGGTGTCGCGGTGTCGGTATTCACCCGGGATGTGCACGGTATCGAATCCTTCGCCGAGCAACTGCGGGTCGGCGTTGTGACCATCAATTCTTCGAGCACCTACGCCGGGATTCCGGCGCTGCCGTTCGGCGGGGTCGGCGAATACGGGCAGGGACACCATCACGGCGATCAGGGACTGCGCGAGTTCAGCCGGACGCTGGCGATCGCGCGCAAGCGGTATCGCGCGGCGGTGAACCTGTCCACCTTCGACCGGCACCCACGGCATCTGCGCACGGCCAAGGCCATCTTCCGGATGCGCCACGGCGGTGTTTGATTTGCTGTGTCTAATTTGCCGCGCCTGCGGCGCGGCGTGTTCGCGGCCCCCTTCTGTCTCGCGTCCGAGCCGTCGAGACTCGCGACTACGTCGCATGCGCTTCGACGACTCGGACGCGAGACGGGCCGCGAACGGTCGCTCGTAAGACTCGCTCCGTAGTCGTTGCGTCGGCGATGGAAATGTCACCCCAAAATGGAGGGTCACCCCAAGAGGACGGCCTCCATGAGGGCGCAGACGCGGGCCAGTTGTTCGGGGCGGGGATCGAATTTGGTCAACCGGCCCACGTCGATGATCTGAGCGATGGCGGCGTGCACGCGGAAGCGCGCCTCCACCGGATCGCCGTCGAGCAGGTTGGCCCACTCCAGCACGTTCTGGCGTTGGATGGCGCGCAGCTTGTGCTGTTCGGCCTGCGGCAGATTGCTGAATTCGGCGTAGTAGACCGGCATGATCTCCGGCATCGAGAAGGTGAGCCGGGCCTGGCGGTAGGCGATGCGCCGGACCGCGTCCGGACGGCTGGTGGCCTCGGCGAGCGCCTCGGTGATCGCGATGGCCACCCGGTCGCCGGTGCGGTGGAAGGCGGCGGCGAGCAGGTCGGCCTTGCTGGTGAAGTACCGGTAGACGCTGGAGGCGTTGATGCCGACGGCCGCGCCGATTTCCTCGATGCTGGCTTCGTGATAGCCCTGGCGGCCGAAGATCCGGATCGCCTCGGTGAGCAGCTGTTCGCGTTTCGAGGTGACCGGCAGGCCGCGGGTGGCCGGTCCGGGCTCGGGCTCGGTCGGTGCGGGCGGCAGTTCGGCGCGCAGGATCGACCAGCTCATCTCGCGCAACAGCGGCATCAGCCGGGCGGTGGCGAGCGTGGTGCGATGCGAGGAGATGCTGGCGATGGCGCTGAGCACCCCGGCGGCGAGCATTGCCACATCGGCGGGCGGTGCGGTGGGGCGCAGCTGTCCGATCGGTTCGGCCAGCGTCGCGTTGAGCGCGTCGTAGACCTTCCTGATCCGGGCGCGGTCCTCGGCCTCCAGGTAGCGCCGCTCCCAGCGGTACAGCCCGGCCTCGCGGCGGATATCGATGGTGTGTTCGCTGATCGCCTTGATCAGTGCGTCGAGCCTGGGTTCGGGCTCCAGATCCGGGTTGTCGGCGGCGCGCGCGACCTGCAGCAGGTGCAGTGCGCCTTCTTCGGCGGCCGCGACCAGCAGCGCGTACTTGTTCGCGAAGTGGCGATACAGCGCGGGCCCCGAGATGCCGACCTCCGCGGCGATCTCGTCGACGCCGACCGGGTAATACCCGCGTTCGCTGAACGCGCGCGCGGCGGCCCGGATGATCTGGACCTTGCGATCCTTCGGGCGACGCCGCACCGGCTCCGCGCCCGTCCTGCTCGCACCCGCGTCAGGCCGCGCGGAAGCGAGACCGACCTCGCTGCGATCCGCGACCATGTAGCTCTCCGTTCCGGTACGGCGCCGCTGGTTGACAGCGCCGGACAAATCATCCTAAGTTAACCACAATTCGCAATGTTAACCGCCATTCATGGTTCCCGTAGCGATTGCTTGCAGATCGCTCGAAAGAACCAGCCCCCGCTGAATTCCAGACCAGGAGCACCAAATGAGCCAACCGGATTCCGCGACCACACCCGCGGGTTTCAGTGCCGTCCACGATGGCAAGGTGCTCCGGGTCACGATCACCAAGCCCAAGCGCAAGAACGCCATCGACTACGACACGATGGTCGCCCTCGGTGACACCTTCCTCGCCGCCGCCGAGGACCGCTCGGTCCGGGTGATCGTACTGACCGGCGAGGGCAGCGACTTCTGCACCGGCGCCGATCTTGCCGCATCGGCCGCCGAGGCGCAGCGCGGCATCACCCCGGACATGGTGATGGATGTGGCCAACCGGCTCGTGAAAGCCATTGTGGACGCGCCGATTCCGGTCATCGCCCGGGTCAAGGGCGCGGCCGCGGGTGTCGGCGTCGGCATCGCGCTGGCCGCCGATCTGGTCTACGCCACCGAGGATTCCTACCTGCTGCTCGCCTTCATCAATATCGGCCTGATGCCCGACGGCGGCGCGGCAGCCATGGTCGCCGCCGCGGCCGGACGTCCGCTGGCCGCCGAAATGGCCCTGCTCGGCGAACGACTCCCCGCGCCTGCGGCCAAGGCGGCCGGGCTGTTCACCGCTGTGGTTCCCGAGGGCGAACTCGACGCAAAGGTCGAGGCGGCGGCAGCCAAGATCGCCGCCGGTCCGCGCCGTGCCCTCGAACTCACCAAGAAGGCGCTCAACGCCGCGACCCTCTCGGCACTGGACACCGCCCTCGCCGCCGAAAAAACCGGCCAGAGCGAACTGCTCCAATCCCCCGACTTCTTCGAGGGTGCGACCGCAATGCTCACCAAGCGCAAGCCGGTCTTCGCCGACTGATCGCACGAATCGGGCGCGCCGTGATCCCGGACACAAGTGCGCCCGCACAAGCGACTATGTTGATCGGCTATGGCTTACCTGGTTACCGGAGCAACTGGGTTCATCGGTCGATTTCTTATTCCCGAGCTGCTGAAACGGGAGGGGGATATTCATGTACTGGTCCGGCCGGGGGGCGATTCAGCGGACCGGTATACCTGTTGCGCTCGGGAGTGGATGGGTGGCGAGCGGGTGCGGCCGGTGCGCGGGGATATGGGCGCGCCCGGACTCGGCATCGATCCGGCCTGGATCGCCGAGCATCGAGGGTCGATCGACCATGTCTTCCATCTGGCGTCGAGCTATGACCTCGCCGAAGGTGGCGGCGGCACCAGACATGTCGTCGATGTCGCGGAGCAGCTGAAAGCCACTCTGCTGCACCATGTCTCGACGGTCGACGTGGCGGGCGGGTTCGACGGTCTGTTCACCGAGGACATGTTCGACGAGGGGCAGGTGCTGAGTTCGCCCATGCAGCGGGCGAAATTCGAGGCCGAGAAGATCGTGCGCGAATCCGAGTTGGGCTGGCGGATCTATCGGCCCTCGATCGTGATCGGGCATTCGCGCACCGGTGAGATCGATCGAATCGACGGGCCCTACTACTTCTTCCGATTACTGCGGATGGCCGCGCAGCTGCCGAGGATTCTGCCGGTGCTGGTGCCGAAGCTGGGTGAAACCAATATGGTCCCGGTAGATTTCGTGGCTCGCGCACTTGCCCATATCGCACACCGCCCCGACTCGATCCGCACCACCTACCACCTGGCCGATCCGCGCCGGCAGAGCGCCGCCGAGGCGCTGAATCTGTTCGCCGACGAGGCCGGTGCACCGCGTCTGGTGGAGGTGATGCCCAAGCGCACCCTCGAGATGATGCTGCGCGTCCCCGGCACGAGCTGGCTGCTCCCGCGCGTCGGCGTCCCCCAGGACGTGTTGGAGCACAGCGAATTCAGCTGCTGGTTCGACTGCCGCAATGCCATCGCCGCACTCGCGGGCACCGATATCAAGGTGCAGCCGCTGGCCGCCTATGCCCCGCTGATCTGGAAATACTGGATCGAGAACTGGGTCTGATCACCCTGCCTGCTCGTATTCGGCTCTGGCCGCGTCGATTTCATCGATGTGCGCGATGGCCCAGGCGCGCAGCACATCTACGGCGGCGCTGAGGCTGTGACCGAGCGGTGTCAGCGTGTATTCGACGGTGACCGGCACGGTCGGATATACCGTGCGCGACACCATGCCGTCGCGCTCCAAGCCGCGCAGCGTCTGGGTGAGCATCTTCTGCGTGATGCCCTGCACCTGCCTGCGCAACTCCGAGAAGCGCAGCGTGCCCGGCTTCAGGGCCAGCAGCACGAGCCCGGTCCAGCGTTCACCGAGCCGGTCGAAGACCGCACGGGACGGACAGTTCAGATCGAAGATGTCGTATGCCATGGGATCGTTGGTATCCACCAGGTACCTATACCACTAATTACTGCCTTCTTTCATCCGGAAACCAACCCTCCTAGTGTCGTTTTCGTCGCAACGACCAGGAGGAAGTCAGATGAAAGCCCTTGCAGCAACCGGTGATCGGACCTTGGTGCGGTTCACCGATACCCCCGAACCCACGGCGGCTGCCGATGCCGCGATCGTCCAGGTCGAGGCATTCTCGGTGAACCGCGGCGAGATTCTCGCCATGACCGGCGCCTACGGCACGCCGACCGCGCCGGGCACCGTCATGGGACAGGACATCGCCGGCCGGGTCATCACGGCCGCCGCCGACGGCTCGGGGCCAGCCCTCGGCACCCGCGTGGTTGGCCATGCCGAGGGCGGCGGGTGGGCCGAGCGGGTGGCCGTCCCGACCGCCGCACTGGCCGAGTTGCCCGACACCATCACCGCCAACACCGCGGCAGCCTTGCCACTCGCGGGTTTGACCGCATTGCGTCTACTCCGGCACGTCGAGGCCCCGGCGGGCAAGAAGGCGCTGATCACCGGCGCATCCGGCGGAGTCGGTCATTACCTGGTGGAATTGGCCACGGCCGCAGGCATTTCGGTGACCGCGGTGGCCGCGTCGCCCGAACGCGGCGCCCGGCTGGCCGAACTCGGCGCGGATGCCGTCGTCCATGATGTCGCGGACGCAGACGGTCCCTTCGACGTTATCTTCGAGTCGGTCGGCGGCGATGTCTTCGCGGCCGCGCTCGCCCGGATCGCGCCCGGTGGCACCGTGCTGTGGTTCGGTCAGGCGAGCCTGCAACCGATCCGGCTCAGCTTCTTCGAATACCTGACGGTCTCGCCGTTCACGCTGCGGCATTTCCCGCACTGGGTCGCCGACACCACCGATGCCGAGGATCTGCGCGTCCTGGTCGACCTGACGGCCACCGGCCGCCTGCATCCGGAACTCGGAAGGGTCGCCGACTGGGCCGAGACGGCAAGCGTACTCACCGATCTGAACAACCGCCGGATCCGCGGCAACGCGATCCTCACCATCGACGCATGAAAGAGCGATCATGTCGACCACCGAGCAGACCCGCGCCACCATCCTGGCCTATATCGAGGCACTCGGATCCGGTGACGCCGAACGCGCCGCAGGCTTTTTCACCCCGGATTCGACCTGGACCCTGTTCGGCGACCTGCCGACCGCGCGCACCTGGACCGGACCGGAGGAGATCTTCGGGCAATTCGTCGCGCAGATGATCGAGCGGATGGACGCGTCACAGCCGATCGGCCAGGAGGTGCGGACCGTGCTGGCCGACGGCGCGCAGGCGGTCGCCGAATGGACCACCCGCGCGACCACCAAGGCGGGCGAACCGTACGTCAACAATGTGGCGATCGTCTTCCGGGTCGAGAACGGCAAGATCGCCGAGGCTCGTGAGTATTTCGATACGGGCTATGCGCAGCGCATGCTGTTCGCCTAGTCGCCAGTGACGGTCAGGTAGATCAGTGCCACATTCAGCAGGCTGATGATGATGGCGACCAGCCAGGCCAGGCCGGTGGTCACCCGGTGGTTGACGTCGGTGCCCATCAGTATGCGGTCGCTGGTGAAGCGGACCAGCGGGATCAGGGCGAACGGGATGCCGAACGACAGCACCACCTGCGAAATGATCAGTGCGCGAGTGGGATCGATGCCGATCGCGAGGATGATGATGGCCGGAATCAGGGTGACCAGCCGCCGGACCAGGAGCGGAATCTTGCGGCGCAGCAACCCTTCCATGATCATCGCCCCGGCATACGCGCCGACCGAGGTCGATGCCAGACCGGAGGCCAGCAGACCGATCGCGAGCAGCAGTGCGGCCACGGGGCCGAGCGCGTCACCGACGGCGGCGTGCGCACCCTCGAGGGTGTCGACACCCTCGCGGCCGCGCAGGGTGTTCGCGGCCATCAGCAGCATGGCCAGATTGACCGTGCCCGCGAGCACCATGGCGAGTCCGACGTCGTATCGGGTGATCCGCAGCAGCCGGGTCCGCAGCGGACCGATCTCGGGCTGACCGTGGCGGTCCCGGGCCAGCCCGGAATGCAGGTACACCGCGTGCGGCATGACGGTCGCGCCGATCATGGCCGCCGCGAGCAGCACGCTCTCGGCGCCCTGGAACCGCGGCAGCAGACCACCGACGGTGCCGGAGGCCGACGGCGGCGAAATCACCACGCTGGCCAGGAAGCCGATGGCGATGACGGCGAGCAGACCGGTGATGACCCGCTCGAACGGCTTCTGCCCGCGATGGTTCTGCACCAGCAGCAGCGCCATCGAGACCACACCGGTGATCACGCCGCCGACCAGCAGCGGCAGATCGAACAGCAGCTTCAGCGCGATCGCGCCGCCGACCACCTCGGCCAGGTCGGTGGCCATCGCGACGGTCTCCGCCTGCACCCAATAGGCAAGGCGCACCGGACGACTCGACTTGGACCGCACCGCCTCCGGTAGCGACATACCGGTGACCAACCCCAGCTTCGCCGACAGGAACTGCACCAGCCCGGCCATCACATTGGCCATCACGATGACCCACACGAGTAGGTAGCCGAACTGGGCGCCCGCGCTGATATTCGAGGCCACATTGCCGGGATCGACATAGGCGATGGCCGCTACGAAGGCCGGACCGAGCAAGACGCTGACGGATCTCGCCCGGGTCGTCGCGTTCCGCGCCGACTCGACCAGGGTTGTACTCATAGAACAGAATTTTACGGGTTCCCGAACTTTTTGTTTAGCACAATCTATAAAAAACAGACCGCCCCGATTGTGCGATAGCGCACAATCGGGGCGGTCGGCTGGAAGTCGCGGGGATCAGCTCAGATGCCGAGGCCCTTGGCGAGGGTGGGCCAGGAGGCGTGCAGCTCGTCGTTCCAGTAGCCCCAGGAGTGGGTGCCGTTGGGGCGGAAGTCGTAGGTGGCGGGGATGCCCAGCGAATCCAGCTTCGCCTGCATGTTGTGGGTGCAGTAATTGGTGCCCGCCTCGATGACACCGCCGATCAGGATCTGGTTGGCCAGACCGCCCGGACCGGGCAGTGTGTACGGACCGTCCAGGGTGTCGTACGGGCCGGGCAGACCGCTGCCGGTCGAGATGTAGAGATCGGTGCCGCGCAGACCCTCGGCGTTCACGTACGGGTCGTTCGCAACCCACTCCGGCCCACCGACCGGGCCCCACATGTTGTCGACATTGCCGCCGCCCCAGGTCTCGACGGTCAGCTTGACGAACTCCGAGCCGACCGGATCACTGGTCTGGGCGCAGCCGCTGTAGGCCGCGGCGGCCTTGTACAGGCCCGGCTTGGCGATCGGCAGCGCGAGCACGGTGGTGCCCGAGGTGGACAGGCCCGCGATGGCATTGGTGCCGTTGGTGCCGAGCGCACCGTCGATCAGCGGCGGCAGCTCCTCGGTGAAGAAGGTCTTCCACTTGTTGCGGCCGAGTACCGGATCGTCATTGATCCAGTCGGTGTAGTAGCTCCACTTGCCGCCGATCGGCTGGACCACATTGACGTTCTTGTCGCCGAGGAACTTCAGCGCATCGGTCTTGGCCACCCAGGACGCGCTGTCCTCACCGCCGCCCGCACCGTTGAGCAGGTAGAGCACCGGACGCGGCACCGAGGCGTCGGCGGGACGCTGCACGTCGATCGGGAAGGTCCGGTCCATGGCCGCGGACCAGACGTACAGGCGGATGCTGCGGTCGTCCTTGTACTCGGCCTTGGTGATCTTCGAGCCGTCCGGCGCGACCGGGTTCGCCAGCAGCGTCTTCGAATCGATGATCGGATCAGCCGTCGCGGTAGATGCGCCGAAGCCGGACATGACCCCCGCGAATACCGCGGTTGCCGCGATCACCGCCGCCGCACGTGTGCCGCGACGCCGGATCAGACTACGCATCAATTTCACACCTTCACTTCGTATCGTGATTACGGGAGAGCTTCCCCTGGCCGCGGGCATGCACCGCGGCCGACCATACGGCCTATTTAGTCGTGACGATAGTGGACATCGTTACCGCAATGTTGCTCCATCATGCCTCAGCGGCCGGAATGTGATCATGGTCGCCCCGGATAGCGCTGACCGTATTCGGCCAACCCGCCGAGTGCCCGGATCCAGTGTTCGGCGAAGGTCTTGACCTCGTCACCACCGAATACCTCGGCCGCGTAGTCGAAGCGCACGAGCAGGCCTTCGGCGGTGGCGTCGGCGGTGATATCGAGCAGCAGATCAGCGGCCGGCGCGTCGGTGTGCACGCGCGCCGGGCGCAGATCTCTGTAACGCAACGCACACCGGCCGGCGGGGAGTGCGGTCAGGGCGGCGGCGGTATCGGGATTGAGATAGCGCAGCAGGCCGTAACCGACGCCATAGGACGGAACGGCACCGGTGAGCCGTTTGACCTGCTCGATCGCGACACCCGCTGCGCGACCACCGACCAGCGCCTCCTGGATATTCACACCATCCAGTTGCAGCGGGAGCGGGTAATCGGTGGTGAAGGCGCCGACGAGGGTATCGGTCTCGGCCATCGACCGGCTATCGGCGTGCAGCCGGACCACCGGGCCCATCGCCTCGGTGACGGTTTCGCCAGCGGAAGTGATCTGTGCGATCGCGAGGGCAGTGAGCAGGACTTCGTCGACGCCGACACCGTGCGCGGCGGCCGCGGCGACGACGGCGGCGGTGCCCTCGGTGGTGATGGTCAGCGAGACCCGGCGCCGCGCTCGCAGGTTCTTGTTCGTGGCACCGGCCTTGGCGGCGGGGACCGCGCTCAAGGTGTGGTGCCACCACGCCACTTCCTCGATTGCCGCCGGGCCGCTCGCCCCCTCGGACAGCACCCGGAGCAGATCGGACAGTCCGGCCTCGGGAACGGCGGGCGAGCGGTGCCTGCCACGGGACCAGGCCAGCGACAGCTTGTCGATGATGGTGCGCCATGAGGTGTCGTCCACGACGAGGCCATTGGCGACGATCACCATGGTCGAGGGCACCTCGCGGCCGCCGACCAGTACGAAGCGGATATTGCGGCCATGGACCGGATCGAGTTCCGTGGCGACGGCACGCACCACATCGTCGACCGGCGGCGGCGTCTGCTCGATGCCGTATTCCAGGCTGAGGAAGGCCTCGTCGACACGCTGCGCCTCGGCCGGGATTTCGAAAACCGGATCGGCGCCCGCACGGTCACGGTGCAGCCGGACCCACAGCATCGGATGCTGTTCGAGCACCGTATCGACGGCGAATTGCACCGCTTCCGGTGAGTAGTTGGGCGGGATCTCCAGGGTGACGACGCGCAGTTCGACACCGGAGTCCAAGAGCCGCACGGCATTCGGGGTCAGCGACAGCGGGATGGGGGCGTCGTCGGGTTCGTCGGGGCGGTGCGGGACGGCGTACTCGATCGGATCGTCGTCGTGGATGACCGCGAACGGGACGCGCTCGGGTTGGACGGCAATCTCGGGTTCGTCGTCGTCGAGGTCCAGTGCCGGGGCCTCGACCGTCGAGGGCAGGTCATCGGTCGGTGCTGGGACATCGATTTGTATCGGGACCAGGACCGATGTCGGGTAGTCGTGATCGAACCCGGCCGGATCGGCGAGCGGTGCCGCGTACTCGTATCCCTCCGGTGCGACGGCGTATTCGACGGGGGGCTCGGCTTCGGTTGGCTCCGCGGCCTTCTCGACCGGGGGCTCGGGCTCGGTGAGCAAGGCGGCGAGGACGGGTCCGATTTCGGCGAGGGCCCCCGGAGACGTCATCAGCTCATGGGTCGCCTCGACCGGATGCTCGTTGATCGTGCCGTCGACATACGGCCGCCAGGCCCGGGATTCGGCGGTGTGGCCGGTGGCGCTGAAGAAGTCGAGTGTGCCGTGGAAAACCTTGTGCTGATGGTTGATTCCGAGCTCCACCGAGCGCACCGCGCCACGGTAGCTCTGACGCAGGCGTTCCGGGGTCAGCAGTGCCAGTTCGGGCGGAATGTTGGCGTACAGCACCGCAAGCGCCTCTTCGGTGAGGTTGCGGATATTACTGTCGCCCAGCATGTCCGGGCCGATGCCGAGTTCGGCGAAGGCCGAGCGCAGTTCCGCCCAGAAGTCGGCGATATTGCCGCCGGTGCGGCTGTCCAGCATGGCGAGCAGGGCGACTTCCGCACCCGCGGCCTGCAATTCGACCGCGACCGCATGGGCCAGCGCACCACCGAGCGACCACCCGAGCAGCCGGTAGGGCCCCTCGGGTTGCACCGAGCGGATCTCCTCGACATAGCGGCGGGCCATGGCATCCAGCGAATCCGGCCGGAAGTCGGATTCGGACAGCGCCGGCGACTGCACACCGAAGATCGGACGGTCGGCGGGCAGATACTGCGCGAGACCGGTATAGCACCAGGACAATCCGGCCATCGGATGGATGCAGAACAGCGCTTCGCCGGTGCCGTGGCGGATCGGCAGCAGCACGTCGAGTGCGGCCTCGGCGTTCAATCCGTATTCGTAGTCATCGGTTTCGTCGGCGGCCATGATGCGCTGGGTGAGCGCCGCGACGGTCGGATCGGTGAAGAACCACTGCACCTGGACCGCGATGCCGGTCAGCTCGCGCAGCTTGTTCACCGCGCGCATGGCTGCCAGCGAACTGCCGCCGAGTGCGAAGAAATCGTCATCGGAGCCGACCAGGTCGAGGCCGAGTACCTCGGCGTATACGTCGGCGACGGCCTGTTCCTGCGGGGTCGCGGGCGCGAAATAGGGACGCGGGGCGAGTTCGGGTGCGGGCAGTGCCGCGCGATCGAGCTTGCCGACCGGGGTCAGCGGCACCTGGTCGAGGACCACCACCGCCGAGGGCACCATGTGCCGAGGCAGACTGCGCGCGGCGTATTCGGTGAGCGCACCGGTATCGATGGTCCGCCCCACCACCGGAAGCACGTAGGCGACGAGAATCTTTTCACCCGTCGGGTTCTCCCGACCGATCGTGACGGCGAACTCGACATCGTCGTGCCCACGCAACACCGCATCGATCTCACCGAGTTCGATGCGCAGACCGCGGATCTTGAGCTGGAAGTCCGTACGACCGAGGTATTCGAGCTCCCACTCCCCCGGTTCACCGACCCAGCGCACCAGATCGCCGGTGCGATACATCCGGGCACCGGGCGAACCCCACGGGTCGGCGACGAAACGTTCCGCGGTCAGCGTCGGACGGTCGTGATAGCCGCGTGCCAGCGCGTTGCCACCGAGATAGAGCTCGCCGACGGCACCCGGCGGCACCGGGCGCAGCCGCGAATCCAGCACCACCATCGGCGTTCCCGGCACCGGGCCGCCGATGGTGATGCGCTGTCCGGCGATCATCTCGCTCCAGGACGCGGCCACCGTGGCCTCGGTCGGACCGTAGCCGTTGATGAAATGCCGTCCCGGCTGCCATTTGGCGACCAGCTCGGGCGAGCTGGAATCGCCACCGCAGCACAGGAATCGGAATTCGTCCAGACCGGCCGGATCGACGGTGCCGAGCACGGCGGGGGTGAAGATCGCGTGCGTGACCCGCTCGGTGCGCAGCAGCGCGGTCAGATCCGGGCCGCCGAGGACGGTGGACGGCACGATGACCAGCGTCGCGCCGTTGTGGAAGGTGCAGAGCCACTCCAGAATCGACGGATCGAAGCTCGGCGAGCACAGATGTAGGAACCGATGCTGCGGACCGAGCTGGAACACGGCGCTGGCGTTCTCTACGGCGCCGCCGATGCCGACCTGGGTGACGGTGACGCCCTTGGGTGTGCCCGTCGACCCGGACGTGTAGATAACGTACGCCGGATGCTGCGGCAGCAGCGTGCGCAGCCGCTCGGCATCGGTGATCGGCGATGGCGACTTATCGGCCACGGCCGCGTGGATCGCGGGATCGTCGAGCTGTAGCCAGCTGGTTTCGGTCGACTCCTCGGGCAGCCGCTCGGTATAGGTGGAGGTGGTGATGCCGAGGACGGCACCGGAATCGGTCACCATGTGCCGGATCCGGTCCGTCGGATAGGTCGGGTCGATCGGCACATGCGCGCCACCGGCCTTGGCGATGGCCCAGAAGGCGGCGACCATCTCCAGCGAACGCGGGAACGCAAGGGCGACAAGGCTCTCCGGGCCGACACCGCGATCGATCAGCACCCGAGCCAGCCGCGACGAGTATTCGTCGAGTTCGCGGTAGGAGATCGAGCGACCGGCGATGCGCACTGCGACATGTTCGGGATCCACGCTGACCGCGCTGGTCAGCAGGTCCGGCAGCAGCCGGACGGCGGGCGTCTCGCCGCGCCGCACCGGTGTCAGCGCCTGCTCTTCGGCAGCGCCGAGCAGCCGCAGGTCGCCGATCGGGGCATCGGGCCGTGCGACGATCTCGGTGAGCAGCCGGGTGAACCGGGCGGCGAACATCTCGATCGTCTTGTCGTCGAACAGGTCTCGCGCGAAGTTGAACTCACCGCGCAGGCTCTGCTCGGCGGTACCCGGCGCCCACATGGTCAGCGATAGATCGAATTTCGCGGTGTCGACGGCGAAATCGAAGGTCTCCGCGCGCAATCCGGGCAGTTCGAAGGTGCTGGTCGGCAGGTTGAGATACGACATCGACACCTGGAACAGCGGGTGGCGAGCCGTGGAACGGGGCGGGTTCAGCAGTTCGACCAGTCGCTCGAACGGGAGGTCGGCATGCGAAAACGCCTGCAGGTCGGTGTCTTTGGCTTGGGCGAGCAGATCACCGAAGGTGCGGTCGTCGGGCACCGGTAGCCGCAGCACCAGCGTATTGACGAACATGCCGATCATGTCGTCGAGTTCGGCCGCGCCGCGACCGGCAACGGGGGTGCCGATGGCGATATCGTCGGTGCCGGACATGCGCGCCAGGAACACCGACAGCGCGGCGTGCACCACCATGAACATGGTGGCGTTGTGCCGGCGGGCCAAGCGCACCAGCCCGGCATGCACCAGCGGGTCGATCTCGAATTCGGTGCGCCCGCCCGCGAAGGTCCGCAGCGCCGGGCGCGGCCGGTCCGCGGGCAGGTTCAGTTCGTCGGGCAGATCGGCCAGCGCGGTCCGCCAGTATCCGGCCTGTGCCGAGATCAGGCTCTCCGGATCGTCCTCGGAGCCGAGCACATTGCGTTGCCAGACACTGAAATCCGCATACTGCACCGGCAGCGGTGACCAGGAGGGCAGCTCACCCGCGCTGCGGGCCGAGTAGGCCAGCATGACGTCGCGGACCAGCGGCGACATCGACCATCCGTCGGCGCCGATGTGATGGGCGACGAACACCAGAATGTGATCGGTGTTGTTTCGAGCGACCTGCGAGTAGTCGCTAGCGGCGGTATCGAGCCGGAACAGGGTGGCGCGGAAGGGCACCTCGACGGTGACGTCGAAGCCAGCCGCGACGATCTGCTGCACCTGCTGCACCGCCTCCGATTCCGCGATCGGAATCGGGACCAGATCGATCGGCACTTCGTTGGGTGCGAGCACCTCCTGCACCGGACCGTCGGCGGTCTGGGGGTAGACGGTGCGCAGCACCTCGTGCCGCGCCACCATGTCCTCGACCGCCGAACCCAGTGCGGCGATATCGAGTTCGCCGGACAGCCGGATGGCCACCGGGATGTGGTAGGCCGCCGAGCTGGGATCGAACTGGTTGATGAACCACATCCGCAACTGCGCCAGCGACAGCGGGATCCGCTCCGGCCGCAGCCCGGCCAGCAGCGGCTGTCGCCGACCGGAACCGGCATGGGTTTCGACCTTGGCGGCGAGTCCGGCCACGGTCGGCGTCTCGAAGATCGAGCGCACCAGCACCTTGGTATCCAACGCGTCGCCGACCCGGGCCGCCACCTGCGTCGCCAGCAGCGAATTACCGCCCATGGCAAAGAAATCGTCATCGCGTCCGACGCGCTCCACGCCGAGCACATCGCCGAAGACACCTGCCACGATCTCCTCGACCGGTGTCGCAGGCGCGCGGAAGACCTGGGTCTCGAACTCCGGATCGGGTAGCGCGCCGCGATCGAGCTTGCCATTCGCATTGCGCGGCAAGGCCGTCAGCGTGACGAACGCATTGGGCATCATGTACGACGGCAGCACCGCGGCCAGCCCTGCCTTCAGTTCGGCGACCACGACCGGGGTCGCCTCATCGGCCGGTACGACATACGCCACCAGCCAATCACCGATCCGTGCATCGGATTTGACGAGCACCGCGGCCTGCGCGATCTCGGGCCGGGTGAGCAGTGCGGTTTCGATCTCGCCGAGTTCGATCCGGAAGCCGCGGATCTTCACTTGGAAGTCGGTACGGCCGTGGTACTCCAGTTCACCGTGCTCGTTCCAGGACACCAGGTCGCCGGTGCGGTACATGCGGGCACCGGATTCGAATGGGTTGGCCACGAACCGCTCCGCGGTGAGATCGGTCCGCCCGAAGTAGCCACGCGCCAATTGTGCACCGGCCAGGTACAACTCGCCGGATACGCCGACCGGCACCGGCCGCAGGCGCGAATCCAGTACGTAGACATGGCTGTTCCACTCCGGCCCGCCGATCGGCACCGTAACCGCGTCGGCGTCGGTCACCCGATGGTTGGTGATCGAGACCGCGGCTTCGGTGGGGCCGTACAGGTTGAACAGGTCGGCGCTGTTGCTTTGGCGGAATCGCTGCGCGGTGGCGGCCGGTAGCGTCTCACCGATGGCCAGCACCCGGCGCAGCGATCGGGACAGCTGACCCGTCGACAGCGCGTCCAGCATCGACGGCACTACGTGCAGGGTCGTCACCGACTCGCGCGTCATCAATTCGTTCAGATAGGCCGGATCCCGATGACCATCCGGCGCGGCGACGACCAACGTGCCACCGCATATCGGCGCCGTCCAGAACTCCCAGACCGACAGGTCGAAGGTGGCGACCGTCTTGAGCAGCAGCACATCATCGGCTCCGAGGCCGAATTCGGCCGTCTCCCAGAGCAACTGGTTGACGATCGCACCGTGCGAAACCGCGACGCCCTTCGGCTGCCCGGTCGAGCCCGACGTGTAGATCACGTACGCGGTATTGCCAGGCAGCAGTGCACCACGGCGCTCATGCGTCGTGAGCGGAGCGTCCGAGTAGCGCGACAGGTCGAGCTCATCGATCGTCACGGAATCGACGGCGTCGGTGTGGAAGCCGTCGTGCACGGAGCTCAGCAGACAGACCGGTTGTGCGGTGTGCAGGATGTACTCGACGCGTTCGACGGGTTGATCCGGATCGATGGGCACATACGCCGCACCGGATTTCGCCACCGCGTACATGGCGACGATCAGATCGACGGACCGGCGCATGCCCAATGCCACCCGGTCCTCCGGGCGTACGCCGCGCTCGATCAGATACCGCGCCAACCGATTCACCCGGGCGTCGAGCTCTGCATAACTGAGTTTGCGCCCCGGCTGATCGGATACCACCGCAACCGCGTCCGGCGCGGCGGCCACCGTCGCATCCAGGAGCGACACCAGCGTCGCCGTCGCATCGATCGGGTGCGCGGTGTCGTTCCAACCCGCCAGAATCCGCGAACTCTCGTCAACGGCGAGCAGTTCGATCTCGCCGACCCGCACCGACACATCGTTGAGCACGGCATCGAGCACCCGGACGAACCGGTCGGTGAATCCTTGCACCGTCGACTCGTCGAACAGGTCGGTGGCATAGCCGAAGTTCGCCACGATCCCGGCGGGCGCGCCGTCGTCGGTGTAGCGGTCGGCCAGCGAGATGTGCAGATCCGTCTTGGCCAGCTGCAGATCGAAATCGACCGTGGCGACCGAGAGTCCGGGCAGCTCCAAGGTGGTCTCGGCCAGGTTCTGGAACGAAAGGCCGACCTGGAACAGCGGATTGCGGGCGATCGAGCGAACCGGATTCAGCGCCTCGACGATTCGCTCGAAGGGCACATCGGCATTGGCGAAGGCCTCGAGATCGCGCTCGCGCACGTCGGCGAGCAGGGCGGCGAAGCTGTCACCGGGACGCACCCGCGTCCGGAACACCAAAGTGTTGACGAACATGCCGATCAGATCATCGAGTTCACGCTCGCCACGACCCGCGATGGGCGTACCGACCGCGATGTCATCGCTGCCCGAAAGCCGGGCCAGCAGCACCGCGAGTGCCGCGTGCACGACCATGAACAGCGAGGCGTGATTGGCCCGTGCCAGCGCATGCAGTTCCGCGTGCCGATCCGCCGAGATCTCGAACCGCACCGACCTGCCCTGGAACGACTGGGCCGGCGGGCGCGGACGATCGGTCGGCAGTTCCAACTGGTCCGGCAACTGCGCCAACGTCCGTCGCCAGTAGGCGATCTGCTGTGCGGCCGGTGATTCCGGATCGTCCTCGTCGCCGAGTGCCTCGCGCTCCCACAGCGCGTAGTCGGCGTACTGCACCGGCAGCGGCTGCCACCGCGGCGCCTGCCCCTGCACCCGCGCGGCATAGGCGACCATGAGATCGCGGGCCAGCGGTCCCATCGATGCGCCGTCGGCCGCGACATGGTGCACGGTCAAGGCGATCACATGCTCGCGCGGCGCCAGGCGGAACAGCGCGATCGCGACCGGAACCTCGACGGTCACATCGAAGGTCAGCACCGCGAAGTCGATGAGCCGACGTACCAGTTCGTCCTCGGCCACATCGACCGGCACCATCGCGAACCGGGTATCCGGCACCGGATGGATGACCTGATGCGGTCGCCCACCGATGCTCGGATAGGTGGTCCGCAGCACCTCGTGCCGGGACAGCACATCGCCGATGGCCAGCCCGAGCGCCGCCGCATCCAGCTCACCCGTGAGCCGCACGGCGAGCGGAATATTGTCCACCGCCGAGGTTTCGGTATCGAACTGGTTGAGGAACCAGTACCGCTGCTGCGCCAGCGACAGCGGAATCAGTTCGGGCCGCTCCCCCGCGATCAGCCGCGGCCGGCTCCGGCCGGATCCGGCGGTGCGTTCGACCACGGCGGTGAAGGCGGCGACCGTCGACGCGTGGAACAGATCGCGGACCGCCAACTGCGTATCCAGCGCGGCATCCAACCGTGCGGTCACCTGGGTGGCCAGCAGCGAGTTGCCACCGAGTTCGAAGAAGTCGTCGTCCAGGCCGACGCGCGCGACACCGAGCACATCACCGAAGGTGCCCGCGACGATCTCCTCGACCGGCGTCGCGGGTGCGCGGAACACCTTGGCCTCGAATACCGGTGCGGGTAGCGCCTTGCGGTCCAGTTTGCCCATGGGGGTCAGGGGCACCTTGTCGAGCACGGTGATGCACGCGGGCACCATATGCGCCGGCAATTTCCGCTCTACCAGTGCCTTCAGCTCCGCCATATCGACGGTCAGCCCGTCGATGGGGTGCACATAGGAGGCCAATACGGTGGTACCGCTGTCGAGTTCGTGCCCGACGGTGACCGCGAAATCCACATGGTCGTATGAACCGAGTACCGCATCGATTTCGGTGAGTTCGATGCGGAAGCCGCGGATCTTGACCTGGGAGTCGTTGCGGCCGAGGTACTCCAGTTCACCGGTCGCGGTCCAGCGCACCAGATCGCCGGTGCGGTAGAGCCGGGTGCCCGGTTCGAACGGATTGGCCACGAATCGGACCGCGGTGAGCGTCTGCTGGCCCAGGTAACCGCGCGCCAGTTGCGCACCGGCGACATACAGTTCCCCGACCACCCGGTTCGGCACCGGCACCAGCCGATCGTTGAGCACATACGCGGCGATGCCGTGGATCGGCGAGCCGAGGGTCACCGGCTCCCACGGCACCATCGGCGCGGTGATATTGGTGGCGATGGTGGCCTCGGTCGGACCGTAGGCATCGAAGAACTCGCGTAGCAGCCCGCCCGCGATCGGTAGTACCCAGCGCCGCACCAACTGCGGCGGGCAGGCCTCACCGCCGGTCACCACGACCCGCAGTTCGTCGAGTCCGGCGGGCTCCACCGAAGCCAGGGCCGCGGGGGTGACGAAGGCGTGGGTCACCCGCTCGCGCCGCAGCACCGCGGCCAGTTCCGCGCCGCCGTAGACGGTCGGCGATACGACCACCATGGTGGCCGCGCCGCCCAGTGCCAAGAGCAGTTCCAGCACCGACGCATCGAAGGACGGCGAGGCGAAATGCAGTGTCCGGGCCGCGCTCGTCACCCGGTATCGGGTCCGCTGTTCATCGCAGAAGCCGGATAATCCCTGATGGGTGACCACCACGCCCTTGGGGACGCCGGTCGAGCCCGAGGTGTAGATGACGTAGGCCGGATGTGCACCGTGCAGTGGTCGCACCCGATCCTGATTGGTCACCCGGTCCACCGGATACCGCTGCAGCTGTTGCGCGGTGATCGGGTCGTCGAGCATCAGCCATTCGGCGTGATCGGGCAGGCCGCGGCGGACCGCGGCGACGGTCAGGCCGAAGCTCACACCGGAGTCGGTCAGCATGTGCGCGACCCGATCCGCCGGATAATGCGGGTCCACCGGCACGAATCCGGCGCCGGTCTTGGCCACCGCCCACACCGCGAGCACCGAATCCACCGACCGTGGCACGGCCACGGCGACCAGATCCTCCGGTCCGACCCCACGATCGATGAGCAGCCGGGCGAGCCGGGTCGAACGCTCATCCAACTCGGCATAGCTCAGCCCGCCGGAGGTGGCGTCGGCATCGGCGAATACGACGGCGCGGCCGCCGGGATTCGCCTCGACGGCGGCCGCCATCAGCTGCGGCAGGGTGATGACGCGCGTCCGCTGTGTCCGTGTCCGAGCCGGCCGCACCCGAGCCTGGCGCGTCACCTGGTCACCGCTTCCTCATGCCGACGTTGTCCAACCACCCGAAACATGAAGGAGCTCACCTACCCTGTAATCCCTAAAAAGTGCTCCCCTCCCCGTGCTTGCTCAGAAGCATCGCATGGTCAGACGCCGATCGTAACCGCATTGGCAGCTTGTTCCCGTCGACGATCCACCTGCGTTCCCCGGCCGATTGCTACCGCTCAGGGGTTTCGAGCAGCTCAGCGAGCCGGGGACCGATCTCGGCCAACGCTTCGGCAGAGGTCATCAACTCGTGCGTCGACCCGATCGGGCGATCGATGATCTCATCGGAGACGAAAGGCTGCCAGTCGGCGGGGGTGCGATCTGCTCGGGCCTCGGCATCGAGCGTGGCTCGGAAGAACTCGAGCGTCCCCTCGAATACCCCCCGCCGGTACTGCGACTCCAGCTCGACCGTGCGCATGGCCGTGCGGTAGATCAGCCGTAGCCGTTCGGGCGTGAGCACGTCCACGCCCTGGCCGATGGCCATCGCGTGCAGCGCTGCCACGGCCTCGTCACCGATTTCCTGCAGGTTTTCCGCCGCGGGCAGGGCCGCGGCGTCCAGTCCCAATTCGGTGAAGGCCTCGCGGATCTGGTTCCGGAAATCGGTGAAGTCGCCGCCCGGGTAGGCGTCCAGGATCGCGAGCAGCTCGACCTGCGCGCCGTCGGCCTGCAGTTCGGTCGCCACCGCGTGGGCCAGTTTGCCGCCGAGCGACCAACCGAGAATCCGGTACGGGCCCTCGGGCTGCACGGCCCGGATCTCGGCGACGTAGCGACGCACGATCTCAACCATCGAGTCCGGGTGGTAGTCGTCTTCGGTGAGCGCGGGCGTCTGGATGCCGTAGATCGGTTGGTCGGCCGGGAGGACCCCGGCCAGTCCGGCATACGACCACGACAGTCCGGCCAGCGGGTGCACGCAGAACAGCGGCGGCCTGGTGCCCGCGGCGCGGATCGGGAGGATCACGCCGAGTGCGGCCGCGGAGCCGGAGTCGAAATCGCGCCCGTGCTCGAGCACCGTGCTGATCTGTTTCGAAATGCCGAGCACCGTCGGTTCGGTGAAGAACCAGGCGACCTTGATCTGCGCGCCGGTCACTTTGCGCAGTCGGCTGACGACCTGGGCGGCCAGCAGCGAATTACCGCCGAGGCCGAAGAAGTCGTCGTCGATGCCGACCCGGTCGATGCCGATGACCTCGGCGAAGACAGCGGCGACGGTCGATTCGAGCGGGGTCGTCGGTGCGCGGAACTCCCGTGCCGCGAAGACGGGATCGGGCAGGGCACGGCGATCGAGCTTGCCGTTGGGGTTCAACGGCATGGCATCGAGGACCACGATGGCAGCCGGAACCATATAGGACGGCAGATGTTCGGCGATATCGATCCGCAGTGCCTCCGCATCGACTGTGCTCGCGGCTACGACATAGGCGACGAGCTGATCCGAACGCACCACTGCCACCGCCTGGGCCACCGAATCATGTGCGGTGAGTGCGGTTTCGACCTCGCCGAGTTCGATGCGCAAGCCGCGCAGTTTGACCTGGAAGTCGGTGCGGCCGAGGTAGACGATCGAACCGTCGGCCTTGCGGGTGACCAGGTCGCCGGTGCGATACATCCGGGAACCGGGAACTCCGAACGGGTTGGCGACGAAGCGATCCGATGTGAGGTCGGTCCGACCGGCGTAACCGCGGGCCAATTGCGCACCGGCCAAGTACAACTCGCCCGCGACGCCCGACGGCACCGGATGCAGCCGGGAATCCAGTACGTACGCTTGGGCATTCCAAACCGGCAGGCCGATCGGCATCGCACCCTCGATATCGGCGGCCACTGGGCTGTGGGTCGCGTGGACGGCGAATTCGGTCGGTCCGTACAGGTTGTAGAGCTCGGCCGAGCTGACCTTGCGGATGGCCTGCACCGCGTCGGCGGTGAAAGCCTCACCAGCGATCAGCAGCGTGCGCAGGGATGCCAGCGCGGAACCGTCGACCGCGCCCGCGAAGACGGTCAGCATCGAGGGAACGAACGAGGTCATGGTGACCCGCTCGGCCGCAATGACTTCCGCGAGGTATTGCGGGTCACGATGGCCGTCCGGGGCGGCCACGACGATTCGACCGCCGGTGGACAACGGGCCGAACAGCTCCCACACGGACACGTCGAATGTTGCCGGGGTCTTGAACAGCACGATGTCGTCGGCACCGATGCCGTATTCGCTGGTGATCCAGCGGATCTGGTTAACCACTGCGGAATGCGGTACCGCCACACCCTTCGGGCGACCGGTCGAACCGGAGGTGAAGATGACGTACGCGGGGTTGCTCGGCCGCAGTGGCACCATCCGCTCGGTGTCGGTGACCGGCTGCGCCGAGTAGCCGGACAGGTCCAGCTCATCGATCGTGATCCTAGGCAGTTCGGTCTCGAAGTCGTCGCGCGAAGTGGTCAGAACGCACACCGGTGCGGCCGACTCGAGCACATACCCGATCCGCTCCGCGGGCTGCTCGAGGTCGAGCGGCACGTAACCGCCACCGGCCGCCTGCACGGCGTAGGCGGCGACCACGAAATCGACCGAACGCCGCAGGGCAAGGGCGACAAGCTTTTCCGGTCCGACACCGGCCTCGCTCAACCGCCGCGCCAACCGGTGCACACGCGCACCGAATTCGGAGTAGGTAAACGAAGTGCCCGTCGCCGGATCCACGATCGCGACCGCATCCGGCGTCGCCGCGGCCTGCCTGGCGAATTCATCCACAAGCGTCCCCACCGCACCGAGCTCACGGTTGGTGTCGTTCCACCGCCACAGCACCGCGGCCCGTTCGGTATCGCTGAGCAGATCGATATCGCCGACCGGTACCTCCGGCCGGGCAATGATCTGTTCGAGCAGCCCGACGAACCGATTCGCAAACCCTTGGACGGTGGCGTCATCGAAAAGATCCCTGGCGAAGGACAATTCGGCGACCATACCGGCACTCTGCGCCGCCTCCTGAATGATCAGCGACAGATCGAATTTCGCTGCATCGATCTCCAGATCGACCGCGCCGATGCGCAATCCGGGCAGTTCGAACGAGGTGTCCGGCAGATTCTGGAACGACAGCATGACCTGGAACAGCGGATGCCACGCGGTCGAGCGCACCGGATTCAACAGGTCGACCAGCCGCTCGAACGGAATGTCGGCGTGTGCGAAGGCCTGCAGATCCGCATCCTTCGTATGTGCCAGCAGCGCACCGAAACTCAGTTCACCCGATACCGCGCTGCGCAGCACGAGGGTATTGACGAACATGCCGATCACATCGTCGAGTTCGGCCTCCCCGCGACCGGCGACCGGGGTCCCGATGGCAATGTCATCGGTGCCGGACAACCGCGCGAGCAAGACCGCGAGTGCGGTGTGCACAACCATGAACATGGTCGCGTTCTCGGCCCGCGCGAGTTCCCGCAGGCCACTGTGCAATTCGGTGCCGATCGCGAAGGCTACCCGGCCACCGCGGAACGACTGCGTCGTCGGACGCGGCCTATCCACAGGCAGATTCAGTTCGTCCGGAATACCGGCGAGCGTATTGCGCCAGTAGTTCGCCTGCGCGGTGATGACGCTGTCCGGATCGGCTTCCGGACCCAGCACCTCGCGCTGCCAGATGCTGAAGTCGGCGTACTGCACCGGAAGTGGCGCCCAGGCCGGTGTCGCACCGGCCGAGCGGGATGCGTAGGCGATCATCAGATCGCGGGTCAGTGGGCCCATGGACCAGCCGTCCGCGCTGATGTGATGCGCCACCAGCACGAGCACATGCTCGTCGCGCTCGACCTGCAAGAGCTCGGCCCGCACCGGAACCTCGACTGTCACATCGAAACCAGCCGAGGCCGTGGCGATGACCTGCATGGGCAGATCGGCCGCGCTCACCCGCACCGGTGTCAGGTCCGGCATCGCCTGTTCGGCGGGCACGATCAATTGCACAGGACCGTCATCGGTCTGTGGATAAACGGTGCGCAGCACTTCGTGCCGCTCGATCAGATCCGCGACGGCCAACTCCAGTGCAACCAGATCCAATGCACCGGTCAGGCGCACGGCGGCCGGAATATTGTTGACCGCCGAGGACGGATCGAGCTGGTTGAGGAACCACATCCGCTGCTGCGCCATCGACAGCGGAATCCGCTCCGGGCGCGGACCGGCGGTCAGCGCGCGGCGACCACCGGATCCGGCGTGCTGCTCGATCTTGACCGCGACCCCGCCGACCGTCGATGCCTCGAACAGGGTACGCACCGGCACCCGGCCGCCGATGACGGCACCGAGCCGGGCCACCACCTGGGTCGCGATCAGCGAATTGCCGCCGAGTGCGAAGAAATCGTCGTCGACGCCGACTCGATCCAAGCCGAGCACATCGCCGAAGACGCCCGCCACGATTTCCTCGACCGGTGTTGCCGGGGCGCGGAATTCGCGGCTGGCGAAGGTGGGTTCCGGCAGCGCCTTGCGGTCCAGCTTGCCGCTGGTATTCAGCGGGAACAAGTCGAGCGCCACAATGGCGGCCGGAACCATATATGCCGGAAGGGTTCCCGCGATCGCAGCCAGTAGTTCGGTCTGATCGATCTGGTGACCGGGAGCGGGCACGGCGTACGCGACCAACTGGTCGCCCAACGTCGACGGCAGCACGACGGCGACCGCTTGGCTCACCGAGGCCTCGGTGAGCAGCGCGGTTTCGATCTCGCCGAGTTCGATGCGCTGGCCGCGGAATTTGACCTGGAAGTCCGTGCGGCCGATGTAGTCGAGCACACCGCCGGACTCGGCCGCGCGCCAGACGACCAGGTCGCCCGTACGGTACATGCGGGTGCCATCGCCGAAGGGGTTGGCCACGAATCGATCCGAGGTCAGATCGGGTCGGCGCACATAGCCGCGGGCCAGCTGGTCACCGGCCAGGTACAGCTCACCGGCCACGCCCGCAGGCACCGGATGCAGTCGCGAATCCAGCACGTATACCTGGGTATTCCACTGCGGCGGGCCGATCGGGACGCCGGGGCGGTCGTCGCCGCGTGCCTCCCAGTAGGTCACCGAGACCGCGGCCTCGGTCGGGCCGTAGAGGTTGTGCACGCGGGCATCCGACATGGCGCGCACGGCGTCGACGGTTTCCGGCGGCAGCGCCTCGCCGATCACGAAGATGTCCCGCAGCGTCGGGCAGGAGCCCGACGGGGTGTGCGCGGCGAAAACGGTGAGCATCGACGGAACGAAATCGGTGACGGTGACGCCCTGTGCAGCAATGGTTTCCGCGACATAGGCGGGGTCGCGGTGGCCGTCGTGCGTGGCGAGCACCAGTTTCGCGCCCGCGCGCAGCGGCATGAAATAGCCCCACAGCGAGACGTCGAAGGTGGTCGCCGTCTTCTGCAGGTACACATCGCCGACGCCGAGCGGATACTCCGCCAGCATCCAGGTGGTCTGGTTGTGGATGGCGGCATGCGAAATCGCCACGCCCTTCGGGCGTCCGGTCGAACCCGAGGTGAAGATGACGTAGGCCGGGTTTTCCGGACGCACCGGACGCAGTAGTTCGTCAGCGCGCACCGGGTTCGCGTCGAATCCGTCCAACGCCAACGCATCCAGGTACAGCACCGGCGTATCACCCGGCACTGCAACCGCATCCGCGGTGGTGGTCAGCACCGCCGCGGGCTGGGCCGTATCCAGAATGTGCGCGATCCGATCCGCCGGATGATCCGGATCCAACGGCACATACGCGCCACCGGCCGTCACGATCGCGTACATCCCGACGACCAGGTCCAGCGAACGCCGAATCGCCAGGCCAACCAGGGATTCCGTGCCGACACCACGTTCGATCAGCAGCCGCGCCAAACGGTTGACCCGCTGATCGAATTCCCGATATGTCAGCGTCGCGGAGCGACTCGATGAGGGGTGGTGGTCGGGCGACGGGTGGGCCAGGGTCGCGGAGCGACTCGATGGGGTGTGGTGGTCGGGCGACGGGTGGTCCGGCTCGACGCCCTCGAAGACCACCGCGATCGCATCAGGATGGTCCGCGACCGCTCGGCGATAGCTGTCGAGCAGCAGTTCAGGGGCGACCGGATTGGCAGTCTCGTTCCAGCCGAGCAGGATTCGCTGGCGCTCGGCCGGTGCCAGCAGGTCGAGTTCGCCGACCGGGACGTGCGGTGCGGCGATGATCCGATCGAGCAGGCGTATGAAGCGCTCAGCGAAGCTCTCGACCGTCGCCTGATCGAAAAGGTCCTTGGCATAGACGAATTGACCGGCAATACCCGCGGGCACGCCGTTCGCATCGTAGGCGTCACCGACAATGAGATTGAGATCGAACTGCGCCACCTGGATGTCGATACCGACACCGGAAACGGTGAGACCGGGCAGTTCGAGGCTGGACTGCTCCAGATTCTGGAACGACAGCCCGACCTGGAACAGCGGATGCCGCGCGGTCGAGCGGACCGGGTTGAGCACCTCGACCAGCCGCTCGAACGGGATATCCGCATGCGCGAAGGCCCGGATATCGGCCTCCCGCTGGCGCGCGGTCAGCTCGGTGAACGTGGCACCGGCGTCCACCCGGGTGCGGAACACCAGGGTGTTGACGAACATGCCGATCAGATCGTCCAGCGCGGCCGCACCGCGACCGGACATCGGGGTGCCGATGGCAATGTCATCGGTCCCCGAGAGCCGCGCCAGCAGTACGGCCAGCGCGGTGTGCACAACCATGAACAGTGTCGCGCCTTCGGCACGGGCCAATTCGATGAGGGCACGGTGGGTTTCGGGATCAATGCGCACCTCGGCGGTCCCGCCCGCGAAGGACTGCACCGCGGGGCGCGGCCGGTCCGCGGGCAGATCCAGTTGTTCGGGCAGATCGGCCAGTGCGTCACGCCAGTAGGCGACCTGCTCGGCCGCCAGTGATTCCGGATCGTCCTCGCTGCCGAGCAGTTCGCGCTGCCAGATGCTGTAGTCCGCGTATTGCACGGGCAGTGGTGCCCAGCCCGGCGCGGCATTCGCGGAGCGGGCTGCATACGCGAGCATCAGGTCGCGGGCCAGCGGTGCGACCGACGAACCGTCACCGGAGATGTGGTGCACCACCATGGCGAGCACGTATTCGTGTTCGATGGCGACGTCCGCGGAGCCCTGCGCGGTTACGTGAGCTTCCGCCTCCGGACCCACCGCTCCCGCTGTGGCGACGGCGGTGTCCACAGGACCCTGCGCGGCAACGCCAGCCACCACCTCCGGACCCACCGACCCCGCCACACCCACAACGGCATCCCCACGCCCCGGCGCAGCAACGCCAGCCCCGACCTCCGGACTTGCAGCACCGACACCGTCGATAGCGAACAGCACGACCCGGACCGGCACCTCGCTGGTGACGTCGAAGGTCGTCGAGATCAGCTCGACCACGGCGGACTCGAGTTCGTCCGGCGCGACCTCGCGGATTTCTAGTTCAGGCACGGCCGCATCTGCGGGCAGAATCAGCTGGACCGGACCCGCATCGGTCTGCGGATAGATGGTGCGCAGGATTTCGTGCCGCTCCACCACATCCGCGACCGCTTGGCGCAGCGCCGCCACATCGAGGTTCCCGGTGAGCCGCACGGCAATCGGGATGTTGTAAGCCGTGGACTCGGTGTCGAATCGGTTGAGGAACCACATCCGCTGCTGTGCCAGCGACAGCGGAATATGTTGCGGCCGGTCGCCTGCCACCAATGCCTTGCGAGCGCCGGTACCGGCGAGCTGTTCGAGCTCGGCCGCGAGTTCGGCGACCGTGGATGCCTCGAAGAGTACCCGCACCGGTACGCGGGTATCCAATGCCGCACCGAGGCGGGTCACCAGTTGCGTTGCCAGCAGCGAATTCCCACCGAGTGCGAAGAAGTCGTCGTCCAGGCCGAGATAGCGGTTGTCGCCGGTGCCGATGCGCAGCACTGCGGCGAAGGTGCTCGCCACGATCTGTTCGGTATGGCTCTTCGGCGCACGGAAGGCCGCCTGCTCGAAGGCCGGTTCCGGCAGCGCCTTTCGGTCCAACTTGCCGACCGGGGTCAATGGGATCTCGTCGAGCACGACGACCGCCGACGGCACCATATGCGGCGGCAGGCGCCGCGCCGCATGCTCGACGAGCACGCTGGGCTCGATGACCCGACCGGACACCGGCAGCACATAGGACACCAGGATCGTGACACCCGCGTCGCTCTGCCTGCCCATGGTGATCGCGAATTCCACATCGGCGTGCCCGCCGAGCACGGCATCGATCTCACCGAGTTCGATGCGGTAGCCGCGGATCTTCACCTGGAAGTCCGAGCGGCCGACGTATTCCAGTGCCCACGGGATCGACGGCAGCGCCGCATTGCCCATCCGTAGTTCGGGTTCGGCGAACCAGCGCACCACGTCACCGGTGCGGTACATCCGCGCTCCCAGCTCGCCCCACGGATTGGCCACGAAACGCTCCGCGGAAAGCCCCGGACGGTTGTGGTACCCACGCGCCAACGCGCCGCCGGACAGGTACAGCTCCCCCGCCACGCCCGGCGGGACCGGGTGCAGCCGAGCGTCCAGCACCAGCGCCGACATGCCGTGTATCGGTGTACCGATCGTGATCGGTGCACCCGCCCGCAGCGTCGCATAGGAAGCGATGACGGTGGCCTCGGTCGGGCCGTAGCCGTTGTAGTACCTGCGGCCCGGCTGCCACTTACCGAGCAGTTCCGGTGTGGTGGCATCGCCGCAGACCATGAGCATTTCGAGCTGATCCAGCCCGATCGGATCCACCGAGCTCAGCACCGCCGGGGTGATGATCGAATGCGTGACCCGCTCGCTGCGCAGCAGATCACCCAGTTCCGGACCGCCGATGATCGCCGCTGGCACGATCACCACAGTCGCGCCGACCGTAAGCGCGACGAGCCATTCCAGCACCGACACGTCGAAGCTCGGCGAACAGATATGCAGCAGCCGGTGCTCCGGCTCCAGCCGGTACAGGCCGACCGAATGGTCGACCAGGCCGCCGAGTCCGGTGTGGGTCACGGCGACGCCCTTGGGCATACCGGTAGAGCCGGAGGTGTAGATCACGTAGGCCACATGGTGCGGCCGCAACGGCATGATCCGGTCGGCGTCGGTGACCGCTGCGGCGGATCGGTCTGCGCACAGCGCGTCCGTCTCTGCATCGTCGAGCGCAAGCCATTGCACGTCGTCCGGCAACTCACCCAGATACTCCGAAGCGGTGAGACCGACGAGCGCACCCGAATCGGTCAGCATGTGCCGCACCCGATCCACCGGGTAATTCGGGTCGACCGGCACATGTGCGCCACCGGCCTTCGACACCGCCAACACGGCGGCCACCATTTCATACGAGCGCGGCAGTGCCAGCGCCACAAGGCTTTCCGGACCGACGCCGCGACCGATCAGCACCCTGGCCAACCGCGACGAGTACTCGTCGAGTTCGCGATAGCTGATCGATCGGCCCTGATAGCGGATGGCCGTACGCTCCGCACCACGACGCAGCCCGCGCACCAGCAGATCGGGCAGCAGCCGACCGGCCGTCGCATGATCCGGATGCACCCGGGTCAGGAATTTCGCCTCGGCTTCGGCCAGCAGCGGCAGATCACCCACCGGCAGCTCCGGCCGCGTGGTGATCGCCTCGAGCAGCCGCACGAACCGATCCGCGAATACCCGAACGGTGGACTCGTCGAACAGGTCACGCGCGAAAGAAAACACCGCGTACATGCCCTCGGACGCGCCTGGCAGCTCGGTGATCGCCAGCGACAGATCGAATTTGGCGGTATCGATATCGAGATCGACCGCGCCGACCCGCAATTCGGGCAGCTCGAACGAATTGTCCGGCAGATTCTGGAACGACAGCGCCACCTGGAACAGCGGATGCCGCGCGGTGGACCGCTCCGGATTCAGCAGATCGACCAGGCGCTCGAACGGAATGTCGGCATGCGCGAAGGCCTGCAGATCGGCGTCCTGCACCACCGAAAGCAATTCCGGGAAGGTCGCGCCGCCGCGCACCGGGGTCCGCAGCACCAGCGTATTGACGAACATGCCGATGACATCGTCCAATTCGGCCGCACCACGACCGGCTATCGGCGTGCCAACAGCGATGTCCTCGCTACCCGACAGACGTGCCAGGAAGATCGCGAACGCGGTATGCACGACCATGAAGATCGTCGCGTTCTGTTCGCGGCCGATCTCCTGCAGTCTGCGGTGCACCCGCGGGTCGACCGTGAAACCGACTGTGCCACCGGCGAACGACTGCGTCGTCGGACGCGGGCGGTCGGCGGGCAGGTTCAGCTCGTCGGGCAGACCGGCCAATGTCGTGCGCCAGAACTCGGCCTGTGCGGTGATCAGGCTTTCCGGATCGTCCTCGGAACCGAGCACTTCCCGTTGCCAGAGGCTGAAATCCGCGTATTGCACCGGCAGCGGCTGCCAGGCAGGCGGTGCACCGGCCGCACGTGATGCGTAGGCGAGCATGAGGTCGCTGGTCATCGGTCCCATCGACCAGCCGTCCGCGCTGATGTGGTGGGCCACGAAGACGAGCACGTACTCGTTCTCAGAGCCGACCCGGAACAGTGCACCTCGCAATGGCACCCGATCGGTGACATCGAATCCGGCGGCAATGATCTCGACGACCTTCGCGTGCACCGCATCCGGCGCCACCTGCTGCGGAGTCAGATCCGGAACCGCCTGTGCCGCAGGCACGATCACCTGATGCGCGATACCGTCGCAGTCGGCCGGATAGACGGTCCGCAACGTTTCGTGCCGCTCGACCAGATCGGCGACGGCCTGCTGCAATGCGGCGATATCGAGCGCACCCGTCAGCCGGACCGCCACCGGCAGATTGTTCACCGCAGATTCGGTATCGAACTGGTTGAGGAACCACATCCGCTGCTGTGCCAGCGACAGCGGAATCTGTTCCGGCCGTGCACCGGCCACCAGCGGCACCTCGCGACGCCGACCCGCGCCGGGTGCGACCGCGGCGGCCAGACCCGCCACCGTCGGTGCCTCGAAAACTGCACGCACAGGAACGCGGCTGCCGATCGCGGCACCGAGCCGGGCCACCACACGAGTCGCGACCAGCGAGTTGCCGCCGAGGTCGAAGAAGTCGTCGTCCACACCCACGCGCTCGATGCCCAGCACATCGGTGAATACCTCGGCAACGCAGCGTTCCAACGGCGTCGACGGTTCCCGGTAGGGCCGTCCGATGAACTCCGGTGTGGGCAGGGCCTTGCGGTCGAGTTTGCCGCTCGCATTGAGTGGCAAAGCGTCCAGATGCACGATCGCGGACGGGACCATATACGACGGCAGCGCTGTCCGCGCGTGGTCGAGCACGGCATCGTCATCGATCTGTGCACCGGGAGCGGCCACCACATAGGCGACCAGCCGATCGCCGGTGTTCCCCTTGACCAGCGCCACTGCCGCTCGCTGCACAGCGTCCAGACCGAGCAGCACCGTCTCTATCTCACCGAGTTCGACGCGCTGGCCGCGCAACTTGACCTGAAAGTCGCTGCGGCCCAGGTATTCCAGGGCGTGTCCGCCATCACGAGGCACCCAGCGCACCACATCGCCGGTGCGATACAGCCGCGCACCATCGGCGTGCGCGACAAAGCGTTCAGCAGTCAGCGCCGGTGCGTTCACATAGCCACGCGCCAATTGCACACCGGCGACGTACAACTCACCGACCGCGCCGACCGGAACCGGCCGCAACTGCCGGTCGAGCACATGCACCCGAGTGTTGGCGACCGAGGTACCGATCGGAATAGCCACGCGCCCATCGGCTTCAGCGGGATAGGCCGTGACGACCGTCGCCTCCGCAGGGCCGTACCAGTTGAACAGGTCCGCATTCGGCAGGAAGGTGTTGAAGCGCGCGGCGGTGTCCCCCGATAGCGCCTCACCGGCGGCGAATACCCGGCGCAACGACGGGTACGCCGCGGGCGCACCGTCGAGGAATGCATCGAGCATCGATGGCACGAAATGCACAGTGCTGACGGAGTATTCGTCGATCACGCGGGCCAGATACGTGGGATCGCGATGTCCGTCCGGTTCGGCGATGACCACCGCCGCACCGGTCTGCAAGGTCCAGAACAGCTCCCACGTGGAGATATCGAAGGTGACCGGCGTCTTGTGCAACACCACATCACCGGGACCGTGCGGATAGGTCCGCTGTGCCCAACGGAATTGGTTCGCCATTTGCCGATGCGTGATCGCCACGCCCTTGGGCCGACCGGTCGAGCCGGAGGTGTAGATGAGGTAAGCGGTGTTGTCGGGAAGCGGTGCCGCGACGGTCGGCAGGTCACCGAAGATCGAGGCGTCAGCCGCAGCGCGAACAGGTCGCTCGAAAACGTCCACATGGACCTGCGGTGCATCGGTCTCGGTTTGGAAGCCGGTCCCGGTCGTGGTCAACACGCACACCGGAGCCGCGCTGGACAGCACATATTCACTGCGCTCGGCCGGATGGTCGGGATCGATCGGCACATACGCCCCACCGGCCCGCAGCACACCGTAGATCGCGACGACCATCTCGATACTGCGCCGCATCGCCACCGCCACCAGCGATTCCGAGCCGACGCCCCGACCGACCAGGTCCCCGGCCAGCTCCCGCGAACGCACATCGAGCTCGCGGTAAGTAAGTGTGGCATCGCCGTAGATCACCGCCGGTGCGTCCGGAGTGCGGGCAACCTGCGCGTCGAACAGGGTCAGCAGTGTCGAATCATCCAGCAACTCGGCCACTTCGGTGGCATTGACGGCGTCGAGTACGGCGAGATCGGCATCGGTCAGCGCATCGACCTCGGCGACCTTGGCGAACGGATCGGTAAGGAAGCGCCCGATCAGTGTCGAGAAGCGTTGGGCCAGTGCCTGCGCCGCCGCCTCATCGAAGACATCGCGCAGGTATTTGAGGGTGAAATGCATGCGCGCGCCGGGGACGATCACCACGGTGACCGGATAGTGCGTGCCGTTCACGGCGACCGCGCCCTCGATGCTCATGCCATCGAGCGCGCCCGCCGCCGCAGTCAGCGCCTGCTCGTCGACCGGGAACGATTCGAACACCACCAGGGTGTCGAAAAGCCCTTCCACACCGGTGATTTCCTGAATTTCGCTCAGGCCGACGTAGTGGTGGTCCAGCAGCGCCGCCTGTTCGGACTGCAACTGCCGCAGCAGTCCGGCGAGGGTGTCGTTCGCATCAAGGCGCACCCGGACCGGAATCGCATTGAGGAACAACCCGACCATGGTCTCGATGCCGTCGAGCTGCGGCGGCCGCCCGGAAACGGTGGCGCCGAAGACGACATCGTCGCGATCCACACTCCGGCCGATCAACAAACCCCAGGCCGCCTGGATGACGGTGTTGACGGTGACCCCGGCATCGGCGGCCAACCGGCTCAGCGCCTTGGTGTCCGCCTCGGATAGTTCGAAGCCGACTTCGCCTACGCCCGCGGCGATTTCGCGGGCCGGATCGACCGAAGCCAACGGTGTCGGCTCGGTGATGCCGTCCAGTACCTCGCGCCAAGCCTTGCGCGCGGCACTGTGGTCCTGCGCACCGAGCCAGGCCAGATAGTCACGGTAGGAGCGGGCCTGCGGCAACTGGCTCGCATCACCGCCGAGCACATAGAGCGTCAGCAGATCCTGGGTCAGCAGCGGCATCGACCAGCCGTCGATGAGGATGTGATGACTGGTGACCAGCAGGTGATAGGCGCCTGACATCGTGGCGCTCGCGGGGCCCTCCGTGGTTACGCGGGCTGCCGCCTCCGGGCCCGTCGCTCCCGCCGGGGCCGTCGAACGGATCAGGGTGAACCGCAATAGCGGCGCGGTCCGCATATCGAAATGGTCGGCCAGCTCGGCGGCCATGATCCGCTGCAACTCCGCAGTGGCCTCCGCACAATCGGTGAGATCGACTGCACGCCAAGGTACTTCGACCTCATCCAGCACGACCTGCACCGGATTGCCCGCCGCATCCTCGGCGAACGCCACCCGCAGATTCACATGCCGACCCACCACGGCGACCGCCGCCGCACGTAGTCGCTCGGCATCGACATCGCCGCCGAGATCGACCATGAACTGGGTCATATACGCATCGACCGAAGACTCGGCCAATTGCGCGTGGAACAGCATGCCCGACTGCAGCGGGGTCAGCGGCCACACCTCGGCCAGCTTCGGGTATTCCCTTGCCAGCCGGTCACTATCGGCCTGCGACAGCTCGACCAGCGGCCCCTGCATGCCGGTCTCGACCAGCGCACCCTGGGTGGCGAGCGGCGCTAGGACCGCGACCGTGCGCGATTCGAAAACGTCGCGCGGCGTGAAGATCACCCCGCGCGCCCTGGCCCGCGACACCACCTGGATCGAGGTGATGCTGTCGCCGCCGAGTGCGAAGAAGTCGTCGTCGAGACCGATGCGCTCGATACCCCGCCCCTCGCCGATCCCCAGCACCTCGCCGAGGACCTCGGCGATGATCTGTTCGATTTCGGTCTCCGGCGCCCGGTACTCCTTGGTCTCCAGCACCGGTGCGGGCAGTGCCCGGCGATCCAGCTTGCCGACCGGGGTCAGCGGAATCGTATCGAGCACTGTGATCGTCGTCGGAACCATATGCGCTGGCAGAGAGCGTTCGGCGAAGGCGGTCAGCTCATCGGTGTCGACAACCGCGTCGCCCGCCGGGTGCACGTAGGACGCGAGAATCGTTGCGCCGGTATCGAGCTTGTGCCCGATGGTGACGACGAAGTCGACACTGTCGTGCGCGCCGAGCACCGCATCGATCTCACCGAGTTCGATGCGGAAGCCGCGGAACTTGACCTGGAAGTCGTTGCGGCCCATGTATTCGATCTCACCGGCGGCGGTCCAGCGCACCACGTCACCGGTAGCGTAGAGCCGAGAACCGCTGGGATCGAACGGATTCGCCACGAAACGCGATGCGGTCAGCGCGGGCCGATCGTGATAACCGCGCGCCACCTGCGAACCAGAGATGTACAGTTCGCCGACCACGCCGCTGGGCACCTGAGTCAGCCGGTCGTCGAGCACGTATTCGGTGACGGCACGGATCGGACCGCCGATGGTCACCACCGCACCGGGTGTCATCGGCGAGCTGATATTGGTCATGATCGTGGTCTCGGTCGGCCCATAGCCGTTGAAGAACTCACGTGTCCGGCCATCGGCGATCGGTAATACCCAGCGCCGCACCAGATCCGGCGGGCAGGCCTCGCCACCGGCGACGACGACCCGGAAATCGTCGAGCCCCGTCGGATCGACCGAGGCGAGCGCGGCCGGGGTGATGAACGCGTGCGTCACCCGCTCCCGGCGCAGCAGCATCGCCAACTCGTCGCCGCCGTAGATATTCGGCGCGACCACCACCATGGTCGCCGCACCACCGAGTGCGAGCAGCAGCTCGAGCACCGACGCGTCGAAGGACGGCGACGCGAAATGCAGTGTGCGCGACTGGTTCGTGACGCGATACCGCTCGCGCTGTTCATCGCAGAAGCTGGACAATCCGGCCTGCGTGACGACGACACCCTTCGGCTTGCCGGTGGAGCCGGAGGTGTAGATGACGTAGGCCGGGTGCTCCGCACGCACCGCGCGGACGCGGTCCGCATTGGTGATGGCCTCGCCCGAGTATTCCGCCAGGCGCGGGGCGAATTCGGGCGCATCGATCACCAGCCACTCGACCTGATCCGGGAGCTCCGCCGCCACCTCGGCGACCGCGAGCCCGAGCACCGCACCGGAATCGGTCACCATGTGCGCGACTCGCTCGGCCGGGTAATTGGGGTCGACCGGCACGAATCCGGCACCGGTCTTGGCCACCGCCCACACCGCGATCACCGACTCCAGCGACCGCGGAATACCAACGGCGACAAGATCTTCCGGACCGACACCGCGTTCGATCAGCATCCGGGCCAACCGGGTGGACCGACCGTCGAGTTCGGCGTAGCCGAGCTGCCCCAGGGTCGCGCCGGCATCGGCGAAAACGACGGCGATACCGTCCGGATTCGCCTCGACCGCGGCGCCCATCAGCCGCGGCAGCGTGGTGACCCGCGACTGACGGGTCCGGACCGGACGGCTTCGGGCTGGCCGGGTCACGCGAACGACCCCCCTCCGATACCGCGCGGCCGCGCCCGATCCTGTCCCACCGACCGGTATTCCGGCATAGGAACTTTCCTCCCCTCGCTCATCGTCACTACCCGGATCGCCCGGGCGGAAGATCAGCTCGGGTCCTGGACGCCCATTAGCGCACCGAGGTCGACCACAACCGGGACGGCCCCGAATTCCGGCGCGGGCGCGCCGTCGTCCAGCACCACCGCGTGCAGATCCTCCAGCCCCGTCACCTCGACCGGCCCGAGTCCGGCCCGATCGATGAACAGGTGTGTAACCCATTCGTCGGCCAACAGTGCCGAAAGCGTTACGTTATCCAGGTCACCGGCGGTCACCACTACCGACGCGCCGTTCTCACCGGCCGCGACCACTTCCAATAGCGCCGCCGCCGAATCCGCGCGGCCATGCCGGAACAGCCGGGACTCGAAGGTGAGCTCGGTGCGCGCCCGCAGCCGCTTGGTCGCGACGGAAATATCGTTGTAGGACAACGTAACCGCGGCCACGAAGGCCGGATCCTCACCGCGCAGCGCCTGCGTCCGGTTGGCATAGGTCACCGGTCGCGGCGATTCGGCGGCGATCTCGGCCAGCACGTCCGGATCGTCGAGTGCCAGCCAGTCGACGCTGCTGTCGGCGGGCCATGCGCCGGTGGTAATTCCGACCTTCACCTGCAGGCCGACGGGCAGTGGTCCGTCGAGGGCGGTGACGGGGGTCAATGCGGCACCGGCTTTGAGCACGGCCCAGGTGGCGACCACCGCGTCCACCCCGCGATCCAGCCGGATCGCGACACCGGTGCGCGGACCGCAGCCGCGGCCGATCAGCACCCGAGCCAGTCGCGAGGACCGCGCGTCGAGATCCTGGAAGGACACCGCGTCCTCGCCGAAAACCACCGCGGGCCCGTCCGGATCTTCTTCCACCGCGGCGGCCAGCGCCTGGGTCAGGGCCGCACCGCTGGTGATCGGCACACCGTCGGCGGCAGGCGCCGGCACACTTTCCGGCGCGGCCAGAGTGCGATCGCGTTCGGCGGCATCGAGAATATCGATATCGCCCACGCTGACCTGCGGGTCCGCGACGACCGCAGTGCAGATCCGAGTCAGCCTGCGGCCGAATGCCTGCACCGTCGGCGCATCGAAAAGGTCTGTGGCGTAATTGAATACCGCGACCAGCTCGCCGGGCGCGCCGTCCGCGCCGTGCCGTGGCTCGACGGTCAGCTGCAGATCGAACTTCGCCGCGACCGCACCGGTATCCAGTGCCGCGACCGTCAGCCCCGGCAGTTCCAGCTTCGGCTGCTCGAGATTGTCGAAGGACAGCACCACCTGGAACAGCGGGTTGTGCGAGGTCGCGCGGTTCGGCAGCACCACCTCGACCACCCGCTCGAACGGGATATCGGCATTGCCGAAGGCCGAAAGGTCGGTCTCGCGAACAAGTTCGACCAGCGCGTCGAAGGTGGTCCCCGATTCGGTCCTGGTGCGCAGCGCCAAGGTATTGACGAACATGCCGACCAGATCGTCGAGCGCGCGCTCGCCGCGGCCCGCGATGGGGGTGCCGATCGTGATATCGGAACTGCCCGACAGCCGCGCAAGCAGCACCGCGAGCACCGCGTGCACGACCATGAATAACGACGAATTGTGTTCCCGGGCAATGCGAATCAGTCCGGCGTGCACCTCGGGCGAAAGCGTGAAGGCCGTCGAAGCGCCGCGCATGGACGGCACCGGGGGGCGCGGCCGGTCCAGCGGCAGCTCGATCGCACCGGATAGTCCGGCCAGTTGGTCGCGCCAGTAGGCCAATTGCTGTGCGGCGACGGAGTCCTCGTCGTCATCGGTGCCGATGACCTCGCGCTGCCAGATCGCGAAGTCGGCGTACTGCACTTCGAGCGGCGTCCAGGTCGGGACATCGCCCGCACAGCGCGCGGCGTAGGCGAGCATGAGGTCACGGGCGAGCGGGGCCATCGAGGCACCGTCGGCCGAAATATGGTGGACCACCATGGCGAGCAGATGACGGTCGGGGGTATCACCGCGCAGCAGCACACCGCGCACCGGAACCTCTCGGGTCACATCGAATCCGGTCGACATCAGCTCGGTGATGCGGACGATCGGGTCGGCGTTCGACTCGACCGCGAGCCCGCCCGGCCAGGCCTCGGCGACCGGCAGGATCTCCTGGTACGGCAGCCCGCCCGGACCCGTCGACGGGTAGCGGGTGCGCAGCGCCTCGTGCCGCTCGAGCACATCGGCGACCGCATCGCGCAGCGCCTGCACATCGAGCGCACCAGTCAGGCCGATGCCGAGCGGGATGTTGTAGGCCGCCGAGCGGGTATCGAACTGATTGAGCACCCACATGCGCTGCTGCGCCAGCGACAGCGGCACCCGCTCCGAGCGCACCGCCGCGACCAGCGGAGCGCGAGTTCCGGTCGAGGAACCGGGCACGATCCGTGCGGCCAGCGCCGAAACGGTCGATGCCTCGAAGAGTTCGCGCACCGAGACATTCGCGTCCAACGCCTCGTTGATCCGGCTGACCGCCCTGGTGGCCAGCAACGAGTTACCGCCGAGGCCGAAGAAATCGTCGTCCAAGCCGACATCGCGCACACCGAGTAGTCCGGCGAATACCTCCGCGACGGCCTGCTCGATGGGGGTCTGTGGGGCGCGGTAGGTGGCGCTGCTGACGAATTCCGGTGCGGGCAGCGCCTTTCGGTCCAACTTGCCGTTCGGAGTCAGCGGCAGCGCGTCCAGTACGACGATCGCGTCCGGAACCATATAGCTGGTAAGGAAATCGGCGACCGCAGTGCGCAGCTGCGCACCCACTACCTGCGAATCAGACTCGGCCACAACGTATCCGACCAGGCGGTCACCGGCATGCTCGTCGGAGCGCACCAGTACGACCGCCTGGCTGACCGCGCTCTGGGCAAGCAGCGCCGATTCGATCTCACCGAGTTCGATGCGGAAGCCACGCAGCTGCACCTGCTGGTCACTGCGCCCGGCGTATTCGAGATTCGCGTGGCCCGCGAAACCGGCCCAGCGACCGAGGTCGCCACTGCGGTACATGCGAGATCCCGGGGCCCCGAACGGATTCGCCACGAAACGCGTCGCGGCCAACCCGGGCCGACCGAGGTAGCCGCGGGACAATTGCCCACCGCTGACATAGATTTCGCCCGCCACCCCGACCGGAGCAGGATGCAGCCGGTCGTCGAGCACATAGCTCTCCAGACCGGGCAGCGCACGACCGATCGCGCTGGCCGGATTCTCGGCAAGCTGCTCATCCAATGCCAGGAACGACACGTGCACCGTGGTCTCGGTGATGCCGTACATATTGACCAGCCACGGCGCATCGAACGCGTGCCGCTCGTACCAGCGCCGCAGCTGACGCAGGTCCAGTGCCTCACCGCCGAATACGACATAGCGCAGCGCGAATTTGCCCTGGTCTCCGGCATGTGAGGCGCGATCGGCCTCGGCCAGCTGATGGAACGCCGACGGCGTCTGGTTCAGTACCGTGACCTGTTCGCGAATCAGCAAGTCGCGGAACTGTTCCGGCGAACGCGAGGTCAGGTAGTCGACGACGACCACGGTGCCGCCATTGGCCAGCGCGCACCACAGTTCCCACACCGAGAAGTCGAAGGCGTAGGAGTGGAACAGCGTCCACACATCGGTATCGTCGAATTCGAACATCAACTGGGTGTTGGCGAACAGTTCCACCACATTGCGGTGCGCGACGCCGACGCCCTTCGGGATGCCCGTGGAGCCCGAGGTGTAGATGACGTATGCCAGGTTGTCCGGACGCAACCGGGACGTGCGCTCGATATCGGTGATCGGCGATTCGCCGAAGCCCGCGGTCTCATCCAGCAGTACCAGCGGAGTGTCCGTCGCCGGAATTTCGCCCAGCAGATCGAATGTGGTCAGCACACAGGTCGGCTGCGCGTCGGTGAGCATGAACTCGAGCCGCTGCGCCGGGTAGGTGGTGTCGATCGGCAGATACGCCGCACCCGCGGTGAGCACGCCCAGCAGTGCGACGGGCAACTGCTCGGACCGCCCGATGGCAACGGCGACCAGTGCTTCCGGCCCCGCACCGCGCGCCATCAGCGCCCGTGCCACCTGGTTCGCGCGCCGCTGCAGTTCACCGAAACTCAGTGCGGTATCACCGAATCGGACCGCGATCGCATCCGGACGGCGGCGCGCCTGCGCCTGGATGAGATCGAGCAGCGTCACATCGGGCACCGTCGCCCCGGCCGAATTCCATTCGTGCAATACCAGATCGCGCTCACCGGGGGCGAGTAGATCGATATCGCCCAGCACCGCATGGGAATCGGCGGCCACCGCGGACAGCACCCGCAGGAAGCGGTCGGCGAAGTCCCGCACGGTGGCGGCGTCGAAGAGATCGGTGGCGTAGGTGAACGTCGCCGACATACCCCGCGCGCTGGCGTTTTCCGCCATCTCGAGCTGCAGATCGAACTTGGCCAGCGACACCCCGTGATCCACACCCGCGACCGTCAGGCCCGGTAGCTCCAGTTCGGTGCGCGCCAGATTCTGGAAGACCAGCATCACCTGGAACAGCGGATGCCGCGCGGCCGAACGCACCGGATCGAGCAGCTCGACCAGCCGCTCGAACGGCACGTCGGCGTGTCCGAAGGCCTCGATGTCGACCTTGCGCACCGTACGCAGCAGATCGTCGAAGGTCATGCCGGGATCGATCTCGGTCCGCAACACCAGGGTGTTGACGAACATGCCGATCAGATCGTCCAGCGCCGCCTCACCGCGACCGGCGACCGGGGTGCCGATCGCGATATCGCGGGTGCCCGACAGCCGGGCGAGCAGTACCGCGAGCGCGGCGTGCACGACCATGAACAACGTCGAATTGTGCTCGTGCGCAAGATCATTGAGTCGCGTGTGAATCGCGGCGTCGATGTCGAACGCGACGACGGCGCCGTCGTGGGATGACGTGGCAGGCCGCGGCCGATCCGCGGGCAGATCCAATTGATCCGGCAGCGCGGCCAATTCGTTGCGCCAGAATTCGATCTGCTGCGCGAAGACCGATTCAGGATCGTCCTCGCTGCCGAGGGTTGCGCGCTGCCAGATGGTGTAGTCGGCGTATTGCACGGTCAGCGGCGGCCATTCGGGCCGTCCACCGCGCAGGCGATCGGAGTACGCCGCCACCAGATCGCGGGCCAGCGGACCGAGCGAGAAACCGTCGCCCGCGATGTGGTGCACCACGCACACCAGCACGTACTCGGATTCGCCGAGCTGGAACAGCCGCAGCCGCACCGGCGGCGCGACCGTCACATCGAATCCGGCCAGCACCTCGGCACTGATCAGCTCCGGAAGTTCTTGTGCCGCAATGTCGGTGAGTGGAAGTTCCGGCACCGCGCGCACATCGGTTACGGGCAGGACGACCTGGAATCCCTCACCATCGATGTCCGGATAGATGGTGCGCAGCACCTCGTGCCGCGCGGTCAGATCGTGCGCCGCCGCACGCAGTGCCTCGACATCCAGTCGCCCGGACAGCCGCACCGTCAGCGGAATGTTATTGACCGCGCCGGCCGTATCGAAACGGTTCAGGAACCACATCCGCTGCTGCGCGTACGACAGCGGAATCCGATCGGGACGGGTCTGCGCGGTGAGCGCCCGGCCGTCGGCCGAACCCGCGTGCTGCTCGACACGTTCGGCCAGTACGGATACCGTCGAGGCCTCGAAGATCAGCTGCACCGGCACCCGGATACCGAGTGCGAAACCGATGCGCGCGGCGGCCTGGGTGGCCAGCAGCGAATTGCCGCCGAGTTCGAAGAAGTCGTCGTCGACGCCGACGCGTGCGTCCGTGCTGCCACCGTGCAGCACCGCCGCGAATACATCGGCGATGATCTCCTCGACCGGTGTCGCCGGGGCACGGAACTGACGTGCGGCGAAGACCGGTTCGGGCAGCGCCGCCCGGTCCAGCTTGCCGACCGGGGTCAGCGGGATATCGTCCAACACCATGATCGCGGCCGGAATCATGTAGTCCGGCAACGATTCTCCGATATGCGCCGCCAGCTCTCCGGTATCGAGAGTGGCACCGTCACGCGGCAGCACATACGCGACCAGCGCGGTGGTACCCGAGGGCAGCGTCTTGCCGAGCGTGGCCGCGAAGTCGACATCCGGATGTGCGGTGAGCGCGTTATCGATCTCGCCGAGTTCGATCCGCAGACCGCGGATCTTGACCTGGAAATCGGACCGTCCGAGGTACTCCAGTGCACCGGTTTCGGTGCGCCGCACCAGATCTCCGGTGCGGTAGAGGCGCGACCCCGAGCTATCGACCTCCGCGCCGAACGGGCTGGCCACGAAGCGTTCCGCGGTCAGCTCCGGTCGGCCGAGATAGCCCTGTGCGAGCACCGCACCCGAGACGTAGAGCTCACCGACGACCCCCGCGGGCACCGGCCGCAACCGCGCGTCGAGAATGAAGGCGCCGACGCCCGCGATGGCGGAGCCGATGGTGACGGGCTCACCGGACTGAAGCGCCTCGGTGCTGGTGACCATGACGGTCGCCTCGCTCGGCCCGTACGCATTGAATACCGAGCGGCCGCTATTCGCCCACCGCGCCACCAATTCCGCGGGGAGCCGATCACCACCGGCCACCACGACCTGCAGGTCATCGAGATCAGCGGTATCCAGCGATTCCAGCGCACCCGGGGTGATCAGCAGATGGGTGACCTGCTCGCGGCGCAGCAGATCCGCGAGTTCTATGCCGCCGAATACCGTCGGCGGAGCGATGACCAGCGTCGCGCCCACCGAGAAGGTGAACAGCGTCTCCATGATCGAGAAGTCGAAACTGGGCGAGCTGAGATGTGAGACGCAGGAATCCGCGTCGATCAGATAGTGCTCGCCGATCGCCGCCAACCCGGCCAGACCGGTGTGGGTGACCGCGACGCCCTTCGGCTTACCGGTGGAACCCGAGGTGTAGATGACATAGGCCGGATGGTTTTCGTTGACCGCCCGCACTCGATCGGCATAGGAGACGGGATGATCGGGCCGGGCGGCAATGCGCTCCGACAGCACCGGATCGTCCAATTCGATCCAATAGGCCGAGGTCCCGAGCTTGGCGCGATACGCCGAGGTGGTCAGGCCGTGTGCGGCACCCGAATCGGTCACGATGTGCTCGATCCGATCCGCCGGATAGTTCGGATCGACCGGTACATAGGCCGCACCGGTCTTCGCGATCGCCCACAGCGCGACGATCGATTCGACCGAACGGGTAATGCCCATCGCCACGAAATCGCCCGCGCCGATCCCGCGATTGATCAACTCGCGCGCGACCCGCGAGGAGGCGGCATCCAATTCACGGTAGGTGAGTTCACGCTGGTCAGCAGGGTTTCCGGTCGGGTTGAAGCGGAGTGCGACAGAGGTGGCGGCGGACTCCACCGCGGCAGTGAGCAGCTGGGCCAACAGCGGGCTTCCCGACCTGCGGCGGCGACTACCTCGGGCGGAACGACGAGCAGTTTCCATTCGGGTGTAATCACCTCTCGGGTCGAGCTAAGACCTGCCCCCGACCCCGCAAAAGGGCATCGTTGCGCCGGGGGCCAAACCAGTCCGAGTCATCATATAAGCGTTGAACATGCACTGATACGCCTCTGCCTCAGACGGCGCAGACGCGACAGTTATGTATCGGTCTCAGACGGTAGATGTTGCGACGCCCCCCACCGCAGTGAACTACGTCACATAGCAGATGTGCATCTCCGGCCCGGATTCTCCATCGAAGAACCCCACCCTCACCTCACTCGTCGAGCCACCGCTCGATCTGGTCGAGGTCCTCGGCCCAATAGGTGGTCGCGCCGTCTTCGGCGTCGAGAAGCATCCAGTCGTAGGCACCCCGGAAGCACGTTCGAGGCGATAGCCCGCAGTCCGGCTCGTGCGGAGAGTTGCCGAATCCGCACCGCCGTGGGTTCGGTCGCTATCGGCCGAAGCCGCCTGTCGCCTACTAAACGAACCGCCCTCGTGAATTTCTCCGCGGCGGAGTGAGTACCTCGAAGTCGCTGCCGCACAGTACTGGGGGCCGCTAAGTGCCCCGAAGTCGCCTGGCTCGAAGCCGGTCACGTCGAAGTCCGCGACTCCAAAACCCAACCGACCCCGCACTGATCTTCACCCCCCAACGAATGGGCCACCTTCACCACTGACATGCAGACTGGCAAGTTCAACCAGCCCTCACAGCCGTCACCACTCCCCGAACTCAGCGCCGCGCACAAACCCCGTCCCCCGCGCGGCAACTGAGCCGATCAATCCATCTCCGGATCACGACCGAACTGCCAAACCACCGCAGAACCATTCTGCGCCCCTTCGACATCGGTCAGACAACCCACACTGCAGCACCGGTTCCGACCATATGCCAACCTGGACCACCGCCCACCATGTATCCCTGCAGGCAAACACCGAGACCGCCCCTCCACCAATACATTCTCGACCGCTCGCGTAACGCATCCCCGCCACCAATACATTCTCGAGCCCTCGTCTTCCACAAAGTCGCTCGAGAACGCAACCACAGCCAGTCGACCACGCTGGAAGCCGCCAGGCCTGCCCACCTGACTGCGGAAGGTAAGCCGGGTACGGCACCCGACGCACCCAGCACTGCAACGGCAAAACCACTGAATGCCAAACCATCCAGGTCTAGCAACCCCGGAAAGTCGTTGCAGAACAACAGGGCCCACCGCAGCCCAACCAACCCGAACGCAACCCACCCACCCCTCTCGTTCCAGCCCACGCACCCCTCGCTACAGCCACATGCCCACCTGGACACCCGATCACGTGGAAACTAGGGCGGCATCGGCCGAGAAGCCTCCGCCACCAGTGCCACCTGATCTTGACCGGTGCGCACACCCATTGAGCGTGCGCCCCGAAGATCAATCCGCGCTATGGCTTTCGTGCCAAACCGAGGTCAGCACCTTGCCGATTTCCGCGAGTCCGTCGGCGGCGGTCATGCGCCAGTGGGTGGTCGGCACGGCGCGGTTGTCCACGGCACCGTCGACAACCTCGGCCCAGATCGACGCGCCGATCGAACCGGTGGGATCGTCGAGCGCCGCGGTGAAGTAGATGACGTCCCCGTGGAATCGAACGGGCTCATACGCATTGCGCAATACGACCGAATGTACGGCCGTGTCCAGCACCCGGGTGAACCGGTCGGAACCGAAGGAGGCGAACGGCTCTGGGAGATCGACCAGCCGCTCGGCGAGTTGTCCCCAGTCCACGTCGATGTCGAATCCCAGGTCACCCGCCTGTTCGCCGAGCAGGCCGCCGATGAGCTCGGCCACCGGCACGGGTGAGCCCGCACCTTGTGCGCGTTCGTCGGGCGGATCAGCCATATAGCTGTCCATCACCGCGAGCGTCGCCACTCGCTGTCCGGCCCGCTGCAACTGCACCGCGATCTCGTGGGCGAAGACACCGCCCATCGACCAGCCGATCAGGTGATACGGCCCCTTCGGCTGGACCGAGCGGATCGCATCGACATAGATCGCGGCCCACTCCTCGATCGTGTCCGGCAGCACCGCCGGTGCGGCGAGTGTCGGCGCTTGGATGCCGTAGATCGGCCGGTCGGAATCGAGGTAGGCGGCCAGACCAGCGAACGACCACGCGATACCGGAGACCGGGTGAATGCAGAACAAGGGTTCGGCGGTACCCGTCCCACGCAGCGGCAGCACCACATCGAAGGCCACCTCACCGTCGACCTGCCCACCCGCCCGGCGGGCCAACTCGGCCAGGAAGTCCGACGGTGTCGGCGCGGTGAATACCCGCATCACCGGAATCTTCTCGCCGAGAAGCGAACTCAGCCGCGCGGTCAGCTTCGTGGCGATCAGCGAATTGCCGCCGCGCTCGAAGAAGTTGTCGTCCATACCGAATCGGTCGAGGTCGAGCACCTCCGCGAAGGCGGCGGCGACGGTTTCCTCGATCGGTGTGGCCGGTGCGCGGTACTGCCGTGCCTCGAATGCGGGTTCGGGCAGCGCGCGCCGGTCCAACTTGCCGTTCGGCGTCAGCGGCATGACATCGAGCACCACGATGGCAGCGGGAACCATATAGCCGGTGAGGAATTCGGCCACCTGGACGCGCAATTCATCCGGATCGATGCGGGCACCGGCCGCAGGCACTACATATCCGACGAGCTGATCACCGAGACGTTCGGTCGAGCGGATCAGCACCACCGCCTGGCTCACGCCGGGACAGCGCAGCAGCGCGGATTCGATCTCGCCGAGTTCGATCCGGAAGCCGCGCAACTGAACTTGCTGATCACTGCGCCCGGCGTAGGCAAGCCCGGTCTTACCCCAGTGTCCGAGGTCGCCGGTGCGGTACATGCGAGATCCCGGTGCTCCGAAGGGATTCGCGACGAAACGGACCGCGGCCAGCCCCGGCTTGCCGAGGTATCCCCGGGATAGCTGGGCTCCGGCGATATAGATCTCACCCGGAGTTCCAACCGGCACCGGGTGCAGCCGCTCGTCGAGCACATAGCCGTCCAAGCCGGGCAGCGCGCGCCCGATCAGGCTGTCCGGACTGTCCGCGATCTGCTTGTCCAGCGCCAGGAATGACACGTGCACCGTCGTTTCGGTGATGCCATACATATTGACCAGGCGCGGCGCATCCGCGTCATGACGCTCATACCAGCGCCGCAACTGACGCAGATCCAATGCCTCGCCACCGAATACGACGTGTCGCAGCGCGAAGTCGCTATCGCTCGCCGCCCGATCGGCCTCGATGAGCTGATAGAAGGCCGACGGCGTCTGGTTCAGCACCGTCACCTGCTCGCGAATCAGCAACTCACGGAACAGCTCCGGTGCCCGCGAGGTCGCATAGTCGACCACGACCACCGAGCCGCCGGTGGCCAGCGCGCACCACAGCTCCCACACCGAGAAGTCGAACGCGAAGGAGTGGAACAGCGTCCACACATCGGTCTCGTCGAACCCGAACAGCGGCTGGGTATTCGCGCACAGCTCGACCACATTGCGATGCGCGACACCAACGCCCTTCGGCACACCCGTCGAACCCGAGGTGTAGATGACATAGGCGAGATGATCCGCGAGCAGCGGTGCGATGCGATCGGCATCGCTGACCGGACGATCGTCGAATTCCGCTGTCTCTTCGAGCAATATCACCGGCAGCTCGCCGACCGGAACTTCGGCCCGCTGTTCCGCAGTGGTGAGCACACAGACCGGAACCGCATCCGACAGCACGAAGGCCAGCCGCTGCGCCGGATAGGTGATATCGATCGGCAGATACGCCGCGCCCGCGGTGAGCACACCGAGCAATGCGACCGGCAACTCTTCGGTGCGCGGAACCGCAACGGCCACCAGCGATTCCGGTCCGGCACCGGCGCCAATGAGCGCCCTCGCCACCCGGTTCGCCCGCCGCCGCAGTTCAGCGAAACTCAGTGCCGTATCACCGAAACGGACCGCCACCGCATCGGGCCTGCGCCGAGCCTGATCAGCGATCAGTTCGGGCAGTGTCGCGGCGGGCACCCACGCACCACGCGAATTCCATTCGTGTAGCACCCTGGTGCGTTCGTTCGGCCCGAGCAGCTCGATATCGCCGACGGTCACCGCGGCATCGGCGACGACCACGGTGAGGATGCGAGCAAACCGATCGGCGAAGCCCTGTGCGGTCGCGGCATCGAACAGGTCCGTCGCATAGGCGAATTCCGCAAGCACACCCTGAGTTTCACCGCGTGGGCCGATCCGCTCGTTCAGCGATAGCCGCAGGTCAACGGTGAGCGGATCCGCCGCGGCGGTGTTGCCCATCGCGACTTGGAACAGCGGATGTCTGCCGGTCACCTGGACAGGATCGAGTATCTCGACGAGTTGTGCGAACGGCACATCGGCGTACGCGAATGCGGCGGCGTCGACCGAGCCGACTTCGGCCAGCAGTTCATCGAAGGTCGCGCTCGGGTCGTATTCGGTGCGCAGCACCACAGTGTTGCCGAAGGTTGTCCCCGAGGCTGGAGTACCGGCGGCGGCCGGACCGACCGCGACGACTAGTTCATCGAGGGTCGCACTCGGATTGCTGTCGAAGGTCGTGCCCGCGGCCGGGATACCGGCAGCGTCGGCAGGACCGACCGCGACGCCCAGTTCATCGAAGGTTGTCCCCGATGCCGGTGCACCGATGGCGATATCGCTCGTCCCGGACAACCGCGCCAACAACACCGCGAAAGCCGCATGCGCCACCACGAATACCGAGGTATTCCTGGACTCGGCAAGCCGACGCAATTCGTGGTGCAGGTGCACGCCGATTTGCAGCGCGACCTGCCCACCGATATATGAGGGCACGGTCGAACGCGGACGATCCATCGGCAGCGTCAACTCATCCGGCAGGCCTGCCAGCGTGGTGCGCCAGTATCGAACCTGACTGAGTACATCGGGACCCACACCGTCACGCACGCCTGCAACCGAATCCGCGGTGACGAATTCGCCGAGCACCGCGCGCAACCGCTGGGTCAGCGCCAGCGCCGCCGAATCCGCGACGGCATCGCCGCGATACAGCACCTCCACTCGCAACTCAGCGCCCAGTTCGGCCCGGACGGTAACCGGATAGTGGGTGTAGTCGACCGAACTCACACCGCTGACCACCAGCCCATCGACGGCATTGCCCGCCTGCCGCAGGCCATCGGCGTCGATCGGATACGACTCGTAGGCCACCAGCGTGTCGAACAACTCACTGCCGCCCGCAATCGCTTGAACATCGGCCAGCCCGAGATAGTGATGCTCCAGCAGCGCCGCCTGCTCGCCTTGCAGCTCGGTGAGCAGCTGCGAAACCGTTGTCTGTGAATCGAATCGGACGCGCACCGGGATGGTGTTCACGAACAGTCCGACCATCGCGTCGACGCCGTCGAGCTGCGGCGGACGTCCCGAAACAGTGACGCCGAAGACGACATCGTCACGATCGGTGATACCGGCGACGACCACACCCCACGCCGCCTGCAGCACCGTATTGACGGTGACCTCGTTCGCCGCGGCGAAGGACGTCAGCGCGGCCGTCTCGGTCGCCGACAGTTCGAATGCAGATCTACCGAATCCATTGTCCGGCAACGCTGGTCGTACCAGCGCGGGCGCGAGCAGCGTCGGCGCGACCTTGGTCAGCGCGGACTCCCACGCGCGCAATGTGGCTTCGCGGTCCTGACGCGACAGCCACGCCAGATAGTCGCGGTACGGCCGCAACCCGGGCAGCAGCGCGGTATCGCTCCTGGTCGCGTAGAGGATCAGCAGATCCTTCATCAGCAGCGGCATCGACCACCCGTCGAGCAGGATGTGATGCGCTGTCAGCACGAGGTGGGTGTGCCCGGATACGGTGCGGTACACCGTGAAGCGCAGCAGCGGTGCCAGCGCGGAATCGAATCCGGTGCGCTGGTCGGCGACGAGCAGATCGGGCAGGTCGGCGTCGGGCACCTCGGTGACCACGCGCCACGGCACCCGGACACCGTCGGCAATGAGCTGCACCGGTTTGCCGTTCGCGCTGAATGTGAAGGCGCTGCGAAGATTGGCGTGCCGGTCCAGCACCGCCTGTGCGGCGCGGCGCAGACGCTCGAGTTCGAATTCGCCCGAGAGTTCGACCGCCACCTGAATGACGTAGGGGTCCACCGACTCCGCCAGCATTTCCATCAGGAACAGCAGGCCGGTTTGCAGCGGCGACAGCGGCAGAACGTCGACCAGACCCGGGTAGTTCGCCCGCCAGGTGTCGAGTTCGTGCTGAGTGGTCGATACGAGCGGCACATCCGACGGTGTGAGACCACCGGCGTACGGGTCGGCTACGTGCCTGGCTACTGCCGTGAGCGCGGTCAGCCAGTCATCCGCCAGTTCCTGTACCGCCGCCGCGTCGAGGATTTCACCGGCGTACTTGAACACCACATCCATCCGCGGTCCGGCATCGGTATCGACGACGATCGCATTGATATCGACCACCGCCGACGCGGGCAGCGCCGGATCCTGGCCGTCGTCGAGGTCACCCAGATCGCCGGACGGCAACCATCCCGGATCGGTCAGCCCCGCCGATTCGCCAGTGGACACCCGGCCCAGGTAGTTGAAGCCGATCTGCCCGATATCACCGGCCAGCGCACCGGCGGTACCCGAATTCAGTTGGCGCAGTAGCCCGAAGCCGATGCCGCGATCCGGAACCGCGAGCAATTGCTCCTTCACCGATCGCAGCACCGCCGCGGTCTCCTCGGCAACGTCGCTCAGATCGAGCGCCACCGGGTAGACGCTGGTGAACCAGCCGATCGTCCGGGTCAGATCGGCACCGGGCACGGTCGCTTCCTCACGGCCGTGACCCTCGAGTCGAATCCTGGTGATCGTGGCGTCGATCCCGCGACGCGCCCGCCAGGTCCGCACCGCCATGGCCAGCGCGGCGAGCAGACCGTCGTTGACACCGCCCCGGTACAGCGCTGGCACCGTGGTCAGCACCGCATCGGCGACATCGACCGGCACCTCGACCGTCAACTGCCGCACCGTCGCATGGGTATCGACCGCGGGATCGAGCGCACGCGAACCGAGCAAGGGATCCGGCGTTGCCAGCACAGTGCGCCAGTAGTCGAGTTCGGCCATCCGCGACGGCGAGCCCGCCACCTCCACCAGACCGTGCGCCCAACGCCGGAACGATGTTCCGACCGGCGGCAACGCAACGGCCATCCCGGCGGAACGCTGCGCCCATGCGGTGATGAGGTCCGGGATCAGAATCCGCCACGAAACGCCGTCGATCACATAGTGATGCGCCGCGACGACCAGCAGATCGCGTGCATTCGACCTGCGTAGCCAACTGAACGCGACCATCCGACCCGTAGCCGGATCCAGTGCCGACAGCGCGGAAGCCATGGCGGCGTTGCCGATTCGGTTGAGCTCGGCCTCGTCGGGCACGTCCACTTCGGACAGCAGCGTCGACGCGTCGAGGGTGCCCGGCGCGGCCACCTGCTGCCACCACCGGCCGTCGACCTGCCATACCCGAGCGCGCAACATGTCGTGGTGGTCGAGTACGGCCGTGAGCGTGGCGGCCAGTCCGGTGCGATCGATGCCCTCCGGCAGCGCGAGCACCAGCGTCTGCGCGAATCGGCCGTACGAACCGTTGTCGAGGAAGCCCGCGAGCACCGGCGTGAGCGGGATATCGCCGACACCACCACCGGGCAGCTCCGCCAGCACGACCGGCGCGGAATCCGTGCCGAGCACCGCGACCCTCGCCAATCCGGCGACGGTTTTCTGCTCGAAGACATCGCGCGGGGTGAAGCCGATTCCGACCGCCTTGGCCCGCGAAACCAACTGGATCGAGACGATACTGTCGCCGCCGATGGCGAAGAACGAGTCATCGGCTCCGACCAGCCGCACGCCGAGAACCTGCGCGAACAGTTCGGCGATCCGCGATTCCAGCGGACCGGACGGCGCCCGCGACACCGCGGCGGTGAACTGCGGCTCGGGCAGCGCGTTGCGGTCGAGCTTGCCATTGGTGGTCAGCGGCACCTCGTCGAGAACGACGATGGCCGAGGGCACCATATGCGAAGGCAGTACCCGCGCCGCGAATTCCGTGAGCCGGTCCGCGTCGACAACGCGGTCCGCCACCCGACGCACATATGACACCAGTACTGTTGCGCCAGCAGCGGTTTCGTGGCCGAGGGTGACCGCGAATTCGACATCCTCGTGACCGCCGAGCACCGCATCGATCTCACCCAGTTCGACACGGAAGCCGCGAACCTTCACCTGGAAGTCGCTACGCCCCACATAATCCAGCTCCCATGCGCCTGCCGGAGTCGCATACCAGCGGACCAGGTCGCCGGTGCGGTACATCCGGGCGCCCGGCTCACCCCACGGGTTGGCGATGAAACGTTCCGCGGACAGCCCGGCTCGGTTGCGGTAACCGCGGGCCAGCGCGCCGCCCGCCAGATACAGCTCACCCGTCACCCCCGGCGGTACCGGATTCAGCCGCCCGTCCAGCACCAGTGCGGACATGCCGCGCACGGGCGTGCCGATCGTAATGTGCTGTTCCGCAGTCAATTCCGCATAGGACGAGATAATCGTGGTCTCGGTCGGGCCGTAGCCGTTGTAGTACCTGCGACCGGGCTGCCACTTGGCCAGCAGTTCCGGCGTGGTGACATCGCCACCGACGGAGAGCATCTCGAGGTCGTCGAGGCCGGTTGGGTCCACCGTGCCGAGGACCGCCGGGGTGATGATCGCGTGCGTCACCCGCTCCGCGCGCAGCAGCTCACCGAGTTCGGGCCCGCCCGGCACGGTGGACGGCACGATCACCAGTGTCGCGCCGACCGAGAAGGCGCACAGCCATTCCAGTACCGACGGGTCGAAGCTCGGCGCGCAGATATGCAGGAAGCGACGTGTCGGCTCCAGCCGGTACAGCTCGATCGCGTGCGCGAGCAGGCCGCCGAGTCCGGCGTGGGTCACCGTGACGCCCTTGGGCATACCGGTCGAGCCCGAGGTGTAGATGACGTAGGCCGGGTGGTGCAGACGCAGGGCAACGATCCGGTCGGCATCGGTGATCGGTGCGGCGGATCGGTTGGCGCACAATGCTTCCGTCGTGGACTCGTCGAGCGCGAGCCACTGCACGTCATCGGGGAGGTCGCCGAGGTACTCGGTGGCGGTCAGTCCGACGACCGCGGCCGAGTCGGTCAGCAGATACCGGATCCGTTCCATCGGATGGTTCGGATCGATCGGCACATGTGCGCCACCGGCCTTCGCGACGGCCAGGACCGCCGCGACCATCACGTAGGAGCGCGGCAAGGCCAGCGCGACAAGACTTTCCGGGCCGACACCGCGCTCGATCAGAACCCTGGCCAACCGCGACGAGTACCGGTCGAGTTCGCGGTAGCTGATCGACCGGCCCGCATACCGGACCGCGACACGGTCCGCACCGTGGCGCAGTCCGCGCAACAGCAGATCGGGCAGCAGCCCACCCGCCATCACATGATCCGGCTGCACCCGGGTCAGGAATTCGACCTCGGATTCGGCCAGCAGCGGCAGATCACCCACCGGAGTTTCCGCATTCGTGACGATCGCGGCGAGCAGTCGCACGAATCGATCCGCGAAGACGCGCACCGTCGCATCGTCGAAAAGGTCGCGCGCATAGGTGAACGCGGCGAACATGCCCGAACCGGACTCGCGAATCGCCAGCGACAGATCGAATTTCTCGGTGACGAGATCGAAATCCACCGGGGCGACCTGCAACCCGGGCAGCTCGAACGAGTTGTCCGGCAGGTTCTCGAACGACAGCGCCACCTGGAACAGCGGATGCCGCGCCGTCGACCGTTCCGGTTCGAGCAGATCCACCAAACGCTCGAACGGAATGTCCGCATGTGCGAAGGCCTGTAGGTCCACATCCTTGGCTTGGGCCAGCAGCTCGGCGAAGGTGCTGCCGCCCGATACCTCGGTGCGCAGCACCAGCGTATTGACGAACATCCCGATGACATCGTCGAGTTCGGCCTCACCACGTCCGGCGACCGGCGTTCCGATGGCGATATCGTCGGTGCCCGACAGGCGCGCCAGTAGTACCGCCAGCGCGGCGTGAACCACCATGAACAGGGTCGCATTGTGCTCGCGAGCCAATCGCAGCAACGCGGCGTGCAACTGCGCATCGATCGGGATATCGCACCGGCCGCCGACGAACGACGGGACGGCGGGCCGAATCCGATCCGACGGCAGGTTCAGCTCATCCGGCAGCTCGGCCAGTGCCTGTCGCCAATACGACACCTGCTGTCCGGCAAGCGAATCCGGATCGGATTCCGAGCCTAGTACGGCCCGCTGCCACAGTGCGAAGTCGGCGTACTGCACCGGCAATGGCGTCCACGTGGGCGCGGATCCGCCGGTGCGCGCGACGTAGGCCAGCATCAGGTCACGGGTCAGCGGCCCCATGGACCAGCCATCGGCGCTGATGTGATGGGCCACGAGCACCAGCACGTAGTCGCCGTCGCAACGCAGCAATTCGGCACGCACCGGCACTTCGGCGGTCACGTCGAACCCGGCACCGACCAGCTCGACGATTCGATCCCGCAGCTCATCAACAGTGATATCGACGACCGTCAGATCCGGAATCGCCTGGTCCACAGGCAGAATCACCTGATACGCGATACCGTCGCGAGACGGATACACGGTGCGCAGCACCTCGTGCCTGGCCACCACGTCGGCGACCGCCAAGCGCAGCGCATCGATATCCAGTGCACCGGACAGTCGCACCGCGACCGGCACGTTGTACGCGGCGGAAGCGGTATCGAACTGGTTCAGGAACCACATTCGCTGCTGTGCCAGCGACAATGGCACCCGATCCGGCCGCGTACCCGCCGCCAATGCGAGGCGCCGACCGGAGCCGACCCCATGCTCCACCCGGACCGCCAGTGCCGCGACGGTGGTCGCCTCGAACAACACCCGCACCGGCACCTGCGTATCCAGCGCAGCGCCCAGGCGCGCCGCCACCTGGGTTGCGATCAGCGAATTGCCGCCGAGCGCGAAGAAGTCATCATCGATACCGACCCGATCCACCCCGAGTACATCCGCGAACACCCCGGCGACGATCTCCTCGATCGGCGTCGACGGCGCACGGAAGACCTGGGTCTCGAACTCCGGCGCGGGCAATGCCTTTCGATCCAGCTTGCCGTTGACGTTGCGTGGCAGCGCAGCCAGAACCACGTAAGCGGCAGGCACCATATAGGACGGCAGCACGCGGGACAACGCCGACTTGACCTGTGCCACATCAATATCGACGCCCACCAGATACGCGACGAGCCGATCACCGGTCCGCTGGTCGGCATCCGCGATCACCGCTGCCTGCGCGACCTCCGGCAGCGCGACCAATGCCGCCTCGATCTCCCCCAGCTCGATCCGGAAACCACGGATCTTCACCTGGAAGTCGGTTCGACCGCGATACTCCAACTCACCGTACGCATTCCAGGCCACCAGGTCGCCCGTGCGGTACATGCGCGCACCCGACTCGAATGGATTCGCCACGAACCGCTCCGCGGTCAGATCGACCCGACCGAAGTAGCCACGCGCCAATTGGCCACCGGCCAAATACAACTCACCGGAAACACCCACCGGCACCGGACGCAACCGCGAATCCAGCACGTAGACACGGCTGTTCCACTCCGGCGCACCGATCGACACCGACGCCGCATCCGCATCGGTCACCCGATGGCTGGTGACCGACACCGCCGCCTCGGTCGGGCCGTACAGGTTGAACAGTTCCTTCTGCGGATAGGTGTCCCGGAACCGCTGTGCCAGCTCTGCGGGCAATGCCTCACCGATGACCAGTACCCGCCGCAAGGTGAACGGCAGCCGACCGGTCAACAGCGCGTCCAGCATCGACGGCACCACATGCAGGGTGGTCACCGACTCGCGCGCCATCAGATCGTTCAGATAATCCGGATCGCGATGCCCGTCCGGGTGGGCCAGCACCAATCGCCCGCCGAATACCGCCGCCGACCAGAACTCCCACACCGACAGATCGAAGGTCGCGGCCGTCTTCAACAGCACCGCATCGCCGGGTCCGAGCACGAATTCGCTGGTCTTCCACAGCAATTGGTTGACGATCGCGGCATGCGACATCGCGACCCCCTTCGGCCGCCCCGTCGAACCCGACGTGAAGATCACGTACGCGGTATTCGCCGCGCGCAGCGGCCTTACCCGCTCACCATCGGTGATCGGTGTCTCGGCAAGCCAACCGAGGTCGAGCCGGTCCAGTCGCACGACCGGTGCCAGCTCGGTATCGAAACCCGCTGCGGCATTGGTCAATACGCAGACCGGTGCCGCGGTGCCCAGAATGTAGTCGGTCCGCGCGGCGGCCTGATCCGGATCCACCGGCACATATGCGGCACCGGCCTTGGCCACCGCGTACATCGCGACAACCAGATCCACCGACCGGCGGAAGGCGAGCACCACCCGCGACTCCGGACCCACTCCTCGAGAAATCAGATGCCGTGCAAGACGGTTCACCCGTGCATCCAGCTCGGCATAGGTGACCGGTTCGCCGTCCGCGCCCATCAGCGCCACCCCGCCCGGTGTGGCGGCCACAGTCGCATCCAGGAGCGACACCAGCGTCGCCGACGCATCCACCGCATGGTCGGTCGCATTGCGACCGGACACCAGCTCGGTCCGTTCCGCAGCGTCGAGCAGTTCCAGCTCACCGACTACGGTGCGCGGTGCCGCGGCGATCTCTTCGAGCAAGCGCGCGAACCGAGCTACGAAGCTTTGAACCGTGCGCTCGTCGAACAAATCGCGCGCATAGGTGACGGCACCGCTGATACCCGCGGGCCGGCCCGTCTCGTCGTAGTGATCGCCGATGATCCAGTGCAGATCGAACTGCGACACCGCGGCATCGAAGTCCACCGCGGCGACGGTCAGTCCCGGCAGCTCCAGACTCGTCGCGGCAAGATTCTGGAACGACAACCCCACCTGGAACAGCGGATGCCGCGCGGTCGAGCGGACCGGATTCAGCACCTCGACGAGTCGTTCGAACGGCACATCGGCATTGGCGAAGGCCCCGAGATCCGTCTCGCGCTGCCGCGCGAGCAGTTCGGTGAACGGCGCGGATTCATCGACCCGCGTCCGGAACACCAGGGTATTGACGAACATGCCGATCAGCTCGTCCAGCGCCGCCTCACCGCGACCGGCCATCGGCGTACCGACGGCAATGTCATCGGTACCCGACAACCGGGCCAGCAGTACCGCCAATGCCGCGTGCACGACCATGAACAGCGTCGCGCCCTCGCCGCGCGCCAATTCGACCAGCGCACGATGGGTTTCGGCATCGATATGCACCGGAACTTTGCCACCCGCGAAGGACTGCACCGGAGGCCGCGGCCGATCCGTCGGCAGATCCAGCTGATCGGGCAGTTCCGCGAGCGCGTCCCGCCAGTAGGCAATCTGTCCGGCCGCCAAAGACTCCGGATCGTCCTCACGACCCAGCAGCTCACGCTGCCAGATACTGTAATCCGCGTATTGCACCGGCAGCGGTGTCCAGCCGGGCGTGGAACCGGCCGAGCGTGCGGCATAGGCGGTCATCAGGTCGCTCGTCAGCGGTCCCATCGAGGTGCCGTCACCGGCGATATGGTGCACCACCAGCGCCAATACGAATTCGGCCGGCACGTCCTCGACCTCGAACAAGCCGACCCGCAGCGGCACCTCGGCGGTCACATCGAAGGTCGTCGAAAGCAACTCGCGCACGGCGGATTCGAGCTGCTCGGCGGCAACCGTCTGGACCGTCAGCTCGGGAAGCGATTGGTCCGTGGGCAAAATCAGCTGCACCGGCCCGGCATCGGTGTTCGGATATATCGTCCGCAGGACCTCATGTCGCGCAACCAGATCCGCGACCGCCGCCCGCAGCGCGGTCACATCCAGCGGACCGCTCAATCGCACCGCGATCGGGATGTTGTACGCCGCCGATCCGGAATCGAACCGATTCAGGAACCACATCCGCTGCTGCGCCAGCGACAGCGGAATCGCCTCCGGACGCGGACCGGCAACCAATGCCTTGCGGTCACCCGCCCCGGCGTGTTCCGCCACCGCGGCGGCCAGTCCAACCACGGTCGGCGTCTCGAAAAGCAGACGCACCGGAATCCTGGCGTCCAGCGCGGCACCGAGGCGCGCCATCAGCTGGGTGCCGATCAGCGAGTTGCCACCCAGTTCGAAGAAGTCGTCATCGGCACCGACCGGCACGTCGAGCGCAAGAACGTCGGCGAAGAGTTCGGCGACTACCGGCTCGACCGCACCCGACGGCGCTCGGAAGGTCTTGGTGCGCAACTGCGGTGCGGGCAGCGCCCGGCGATCCAGCTTGCCGACCGGGGTCAGCGGGATCTCATCGAGCTCCATAATGACGCTCGGCACCATATGGGCTGGCAGTTTGCTTGCGGCCAACTCGGTCAGTTCCGTCGTATCGACGGCAACACCATCGACCGCATGCACATACGACACCAGAATCGTCGCGCCGCTGTCCTGTTCGTGACCGATGGTGACCACGAAATCGACGCCGTCGTGCGCGGCGAGCACCGCATCGATCTCACCGAGTTCGATGCGGAAACCACGGATCTTCACCTGGAAATCATTGCGCCCCAGATACTCCAGCTCCCGCTCCGCCGTCCAGCGCACCAGATCACCGGTGCGGTAGAGCCGTGCACCCGGCTCACCGAACGGGTCGGCTACGAACCGAGCGGCGGTCAGTCCCGGTCGTTCGTGATAGCCGCGGGCCACCTGCGCACCAGAAATATAGAGTTCGCCGACGACCCGGCCCGGCACCGGCGCGAGCTCCTCGTCCAGCACATATTCGGTGATCCCGCGGATCGGCCCACCGATGGTCACCGGTTCGCCCGGCACCAGCGGTGCGCTGATATTCGTCATGATCGTGGTCTCGGTCGGGCCGTATCCATTGAAGAATTCCCGGGTGCGGCCGTCCGCGATCGGTACTACCCAGCGCTGCACCAACTCCGGTGGACAGGCCTCACCACCCGCGACCACGACGCGCAATTCGTCCAGTCCCTCGGCGGGCAGCGAGGCGAGCGCGGCAGGGGTGATGAAGGCGTGCGTCACCCGCTCCCGGCGCAGCAGTGCGGCCAGTTCCGCGCCGCCGTATACCGTCGGTGCGGCGACGACCATGGTCGCGCCCCGGCTCAACGCGAGCAGCAACTCCAATACCGATGCGTCGAAGGAGGGCGATGCGAAATGCAGTGTGCGCGAATCGGCGGTCAGCGTATAGCGTTCGCGCTGCTCATCACAGAAATTCGACAGCCCGGCCTGGGTGACGACCACGCCCTTGGGTGTTCCGGTCGATCCGGAGGTGTAGATGACATAGGCCGGATGTTCGGCACGCAATTGCCGGATCCGATCCGTGTAAGTGATCGGTTCCGCAGAATATGCCGCGATGTCCACAGTATCGATGGCGAGCCATTCCGGGCCGTCGGGCAGATCCATCGCAGCGACGGTGAGGCCAACTGCCGCACCGGAATCCGACAGCATGTGTGCGACGCGATCAGCCGGATAGTTCGGGTCGATGGGCACGAATCCGGCTCCGGCTTTGGCGATCGCCCACACCGCGACAATCGATTCCACCGACCGCGGGATACCGATCGCGACCAAATCCTCCGGGCCGATACCGCGCTCGATCAGCAAGCGCGCCAAACGATTCGACCGATCATCGAGTTCGGCATAACTCAACTGCGCCAACGTCGCCGTGGCATCGGCGAAGACGACCGCGGCTCCGCCCGGATTGGCTTCGACGGCGGTGGTGAGCAATTGCGGCAGGGTCTTGATCCGCGGGCGTCGAGTCCGGTTGGGCCGCTCGCGATTCGGCCGCGTCATGCGCCGAACCCCTGTCGCGCACCGCGCGCGAATGCCAACACACCTTCGAACAAGCCGAGCATTTCCGGGACTACTTCCTAGCGTTTGTCGTTACATCTCAACCTCCCCCCATGCACCGTCATCTACTCAGCTCGACACCACCGGCAGCAGCTCATCCAACGGCACGATCTCGGCCGATTCGGGCACCACGACCTCGGCGGATGTGCCCTGCTCGAGCACCACCGCCCGCAGATCCGCCAGCTGGGCGGTATCGATGGCGGCCAGCGCGGCCCGATCGGCGATCAGATGCGTCACCCACTCCTCGGCGAGCGAGGCACCCAGGTCTTCGTCACCCGGCACCACGATCAGACCGGCCCCGGTCGCACCGGCGCTCACCACCTCGAGCAGCGTCGCCGCCGAATCGGACCGGCCGTGCTGGAAGGTGCGCGATTCGAAGGTCAGATCGGTGCGGACACGCAGGCGATCGGCCGCGGTGGCCAGCTCGTCGTAGCTCATCCGCACCCCGGTCGCGGCAATGACGAGGGCCGGATCGGACCCGCTCAGCACCCCGGTCCGATTCGCGTGGTTCACCGGTCGCAGTGATTGCGCGGAGATTTCGGCGCTGGTCGCGGCATCGTCGAGGCGCAGCCATTCGATGCCGGCGCCGATCGGACTCGCATCGGTGGTCAACCCGATCCGAACGGAGGGCTCATCGGGTACCGAAGACTCGTCCGCGGGCAGCAGTACCAGCGCCGCACCCGCCTTGAGCACCGCCCACGCGGCCACCGCCCAGTCGGGACCGCGCTCCAGCCGGATCGCCACACCCGTCCCCGGACCGCAACCACGCCCGATCAGCACCCTGGCCAGCTGAGACGACTTCGCATCGAGTTTCCGGTAGGGCATTTCCTCCTCGCCCCACACCAGTGCGGGCGCGTCCGGATCGTCCTCCACCGCGGCGGTCAGTAGGTGGGTCAGCTCGGTGCCGTCGGTGGTTGTCGTGCCATCGGTCGTGGTGCGAACCGGATCCTGCTCGTCGACAATATCGATGCCGCCGATGCGCATGCCCGGATCGGCGACCACCGCGGTCAGAATGCGCTCCAGCATGCGCCCCAGCATGCGCACCGTCGATTCCTCGAAAAGGTCTGTGGCATAGGTGAATACCGTTACCAGATCATCCGGCGTCCCATCCGCCCGCAGGCGCGGTTCGACGACGACCTGCAGATCGAACTTCGCGACGACATCGCCCGCGTCCAATGCCGCGACCGTGAGATCCGGCAGCTCCAGACTCGGCTGTTCGAGATTCTGGAAGACGAGCATCACCTGGAATAACGGACGCCCCGGGGAGACCACCTCGACCACCCGCTCGAACGGCAGATCCGCATGCGCGAATGCGGCGAGATCCGTCGCACGCGTCTGCTCGACCAACTCGTCGAATGCCATGCCGCGCTCGACCGATGTGCGCAGCGTCAGCGTATTGACGAACATGCCGACCAGCTCGTCCAACGCCCGCTGACCGCGCCCGGCGATCGGCGTGCCGATGGCGATATCCGAACCACCGGATAGCCGGGCGAGCAGGACCGCCAGCGCCGCGTGCACCACCATGAACACCGAGGATCGATGCTCACGTGCGATCCGGACGAGACCCTCGTGCACCTCGGCGGGCACGGTCCAGCCGACCGATGCGCCACGCCCCGACGCCGCCACCGGACGTCGACGATCCAGCGGTAGCACCGGTGCGCTCGACAGTCCGGCGAGCTGCTCGCGCCAGTACGCCAATTGCCCTGCGGCCACGGAGTTCTCGTCGTCATCGGTGCCGATGACCTGGCGCTGCCAGAGCGCGAAATCCGCGTACTGAACCGGAAGCGGCGACCAGCCGGGGGCCGCACCGCCCACGCGGGCGAGATACGCGGTCACCAGATCCCGAGCCAATGGGGCGAGCGAAGCACCGTCGGCCGAAATGTGGTGCACCACGACAACGAGCACATACTCGTCCCCGTCCGCCAATAGTCGAGCCCGCACCGGAACCGCTTCGGTCACATCGAATCCGGCCGACGCCAGCTCGACGACCCGGCCGAGCACATCGGTGGTGGTCTCGACCTCGAGTCCGTCGGGCAGCACCTCGGCGGCAGGCAGAATCTCCTGATATGCCTGCCCACCGGTACCTGCCGTGGGGAACCGGGTGCGCAGGGCCTCGTGCCGCACCAGCACATCCTCGACGGCTTGGCGCAACGCCGCGACATCGAGCGCGCCGGTCAGCCGGATCGCGAACGGCAGGTTGTACGCCGGAGATTCCGGATCGATCCGATTGAGCACCCACATCCGTTGCTGGGCAAGGGAAAGCGGCACCCGCTCCGGACGCTCGACGCTGGTCAGCGGTACGCGCGCGGCGGCGGCACGGCCCGCACCGGGGATGATTCCGGCGGCGAGTGCGGCGACGGTCGAAGTCTCGAAAAGATCGCGCACGGCGACATTCGTATCAAGCGCATCGTTGATTCGCGCCACGACCCTGGTAGCCAGCAGCGAATTACCGCCGAGTGCGAAGTAGTCGTCATCGAGGCCGACCCGCTCGATGCCCAGCACCTCGGCGAAGACGGCGGCGACGATCTCCTGCGTCGGGGTGATCGGTGCGCGGAACTCGCGTGCGGTGAAGGTCGGCGCGGGCAGTGCCTTGCGATCCAGCTTGCCGCTGGTATTCAGCGGGAAAGCATCCAGCACCACGATGGCGGCCGGAATCATATATGCCGGAAGCACTTCGGCCACCGCGGTCCGCAATTCCTGCGGCTCGACCTGCTGTCCCGGCCGCGGCACCACATATCCGACCAGCTGATCACCCGACTGCGCAACCGTTGCCGCAGCTTGGCTGACCGAAGGCTGGGCGAGTAGCGCGGTCTCGATCTCGCCGAGCTCGATGCGCTGACCACGGAACTTCACCTGGAAGTCACTGCGGCCCAAGTACTCCAACCGGCGCGGGTCCTCGCGCCACACGACGAGGTCACCGGTGCGGTACATCCGCGCCCCGGCGGTGAACGGGTCGGCGACGAAACGATCCGCCGTGAGATCCGGTCGCGTGACGTACCCGCGCGCCAGCTGCGCCCCGGCCAAATACAGCTCGCCGACCACCCCGGCGGGCACCGGCCGCAATCGCGAATCCAGCACGTAGACCTGCGAATTCCACTGCGGCAGGCCGATCGGCACGGTGGTCTGCTCGATCGCGTCCGCACGCCATGCGGTAATCGACACCGCGGCCTCGGTCGGCCCGTACAGGTTGTGCACAGCCGCATCCGACACCGCACGCAGCGCGGTCACCGTCTCCGGCGGCAATGCCTCGCCGATCACGAAGATATCGCGCAGTGTCGAACAGGAGCCGGGCGTCAGATGTGCGGCGAATACCGTCAACATCGAGGGCACGAAGTCGGTGACGGTAACCCGTTGCGTGGCAATCGTTTCCGCGAGATATACCGGATCACGATGACCGTCGGGCGTGGCGACCACCAGCTTCGCACCCGCACGCAACGGCATGAAGTACCCCCACAGGGATACGTCGAATGTGGTGGCGGTCTTCTGCAGATACACATCATCGGGACCGAGCGGGTAGTGCGCGAGCATCCACTCGATCTGGTTGTCGATGGCCGCGTGGGTGACCGCAACCCCTTTCGGGCGACCGGTGGAACCCGAGGTGAAGATGACGTAGGCGGGATTGTCCGGCGAAACCGGCCGCAGTAGTTCCGTCGGCAGCACCGGATCTCCCGAGAATTCCGACAGCTCAACGGAATCCAGGTACACCACCGGCGTATCGCCCGTTGAAACGGCATCGGCCGTCGTGGTCAGCACACAGACGGGTGCGGCGGTATCGAGGATATGCGCGATCCGCTCCCCCGGATGATCCGGATCCAACGGCACATACGCACCACCGGCCGTCACGATCGCATACATGCCGACGACCAAGTCGATCGAACGCCGAACCGCCAGTCCCACCAGTGCTTCCGCACCCACGCCCCGCTGGATCAACAGCCGCGCGAGCCGATTGACCCGCTCGTCGAATTCGCGATAGGCGACTTCGGTCCCCTCAAAGGCCACCGCGACCGCATCCGGATGTGCCGCCACGGCACGGCGATATCCTTCGAGCAGCAGTTCCGGCACGACCGGATGCGCGGTGTCGTTCCAGTCCCGCAGCATCCGCTCCCGTTCGGCGGGCGCGAGCAGCTCCAGCTCCCCGACCACCAGGTGCGGATCCGCGGCCACCGCGCCCAGCACCCGATTCAGGCGCTGCGCGAAACCGGCCACCGTCGCCTCGTCGAAAAGGTCGGTGGCATAGGTGAACGATGCCGCCAGACCGTTCGCCGCACCATGGTCCTCGCGCGGCACGACGGTCAGCTCGAGATCGAACTTGGCCTGCACGACTCCCAGATCGATGCCGGAAACGGTGAGGCCGGGCAGTTCCAGTTCGGGCCGTTCCATGTTCTGGAAGGTCAGCATCACCTGGAACAGCGGATGCCGCGCCATCGAACGCACCGGATCGAGCAGCTCGACCAGTCGCTCGAACGGCACATCCGCATGTCCGAAGGCCGCCACATCGGCCCGCCGGAAGTTGCGCAGCAAATCGTCGAACGATAGTTCGGGGTCGACCTCGCCACGCAGCACCAGCGTATTGACGAACATTCCGATCACATTGTCGAGTGCGGCATCCCCACGACCGGCAACAGGGGTGCCGACGGCGACATCGGTGGTCCCGGCCAGCCGGGACAGCAGCACCGCCAGCGCCGCGTGCACCACCATGAACAACGTCGAATGATGATCGCGGGCAATCCGTTCGAGTGCCGTATGCACCTCGGCATCGATCTCGAAGGCGAAGACGCCGCCGCGGCTGGACAGCACCGCCGGACGCGGCCGATCGGTGGGCAGCGCCAATTGCTCGGGCAGTCCGGCCAATTCGGTGCGCCAGAATGCGATCTGCTGAGCCAGCAGCGAATCCGCGTCGTCCTCCGCGCCGAGCACCGTCCGCTGCCAGATCGCGTAATCGGCGTACTGCACGTCGAGCGGCTGCAGTTGTGTACCCGCACCGACCGACCGAATCGAATAGGCGGACATCAGATCCCGCGCCAGCGGCCCCATGGAGAAGCCGTCGGCCGCGATGTGGTGCACCACGCACACCAGCACCTGCTCGGATTCGCCGAGCCGCACCAGACGTAGTCGAATCGGCGGCGCTACGGCGACATCGAAACCGGCGACGGCCGCGGCGATGACCAGCTCGGGCAACTCGGCCGCACTCGCGGACACGATCTCGAGCTCCGGCACCGCACGGGCATCATCGATCGGCAATACGACCTGGATGCCCTCGCCATCGATCTCCGGATACACCGTCCGCAGTACCTCGTGCCGCGTCACCAGATCGCGCGCCGCCGCACGCAGCGCCTCGATGTCGAGCACTCCGGACAACCGCACCGCCAGCGGAATGTTGTTGACGCCGCTGGTCGGATCGAAGCGGTTCAGGAACCACATGCGCTGCTGCGCGTAGGAGAGCGGAATCCGATCCGTGCGTGGCTGCGCGCTCAACGCATGTCCGGCCGCCGCAAGTACTGTCAACCGTTGAGCGAGTTCCGCGACTCCAGGGGCCTCGAATACCAACTGCACCGGCACCCGTGTGCCCAGCGCGGTACCGATGCGCGCGGCGGCCTGCGCGGCCAGCAGCGAGTTGCCGCCGAGTTCGAAGAAGTCGTCATCGACACCGACATCCACACCGTCGGCGAGCAATAGCGCCGCGTACACCTCGGCGACGACCTGCTCTTCCCGCGTGGACGGCGCACGGAACTCCCGAGCCTCGAAAACCGGATCGGGCAGAGCGGCGCGATCCAGCTTGCCGACCGGCGTCAGCGGCAGTTCGTCGAGCACCACAATGGCCGTGGGCACCATGTACTTGGGCAGCGAACGCTCCAGTGTGGCAACGAGTTCGGCGGTATCCACGACGGCATCGGTGCGTGGCAGCACATACGAGACGAGCGCGGTCGTACCCGATGGCAATGTCTTGCCGAGCGTGGCCGCGAAATCCACATCCGGATGCGCGGTGAGCGCGTTATCGATCTCGCCGAGTTCGATGCGCAGACCGCGAATCTTCACCTGGAAATCGGATCGCCCCAGGTATTCCAGTACGCCGGTTTCGTTGCGCCGCACCAGATCTCCGGTCCGGTACAGCCGCGCACCGGGCGCACCGGCTTCCGCGCCGAACGGGCTGGCCACGAACCTTTCCGCGGTCAGTCCGGGCCGTCCGAGATAGCCCTGCGCCAGCGCGGGTCCGCCCAGATACAACTCGCCGACAACACCCGAAGGTACCGGCCGCAAGCGCGAATCGAGCACAAAAGCCCCGACCCCGGCGACGGTGCCGCCGAGGGTGACCGGTGCGCCGGGTTCCATCTGCCCGGTCGTGACCATGACCGTGACCTCGGTCGGGCCATAGGCATTGAAAACGGCCCGACCGTCCCGCGCCCAGCGCTCGACGAGTTCGGCACCGAGCTTGTCGCCACCGGCCACCACGGCCCGCAGTTCGTCCAGCCCGGCCGGATCGACCGATTCCAGCGCACCCGGGGTGATCAGCAGATGGGTAACCCGTTCCCGGCGCACCAGATCCGCGAGCTCGACACCACCGAATACCGTCGGCGGCGCGATCACCAGCGTCGCACCCGCCGAGAAGGTGAAAAGCAGCTCCATCAGCGAGAAGTCGAAGCTCGGTGAACTCAGATGCGTCACTCGCGAATCACCCGTCAGCGCATACCGCTGACCGATCGCGGCCAAACCGGCCAACCCGGCGTGCGTGACCACGACACCCTTCGGCCGTCCGGTGGAACCGGAGGTGTAGATGACATAGGCCGGATGCCGCTCGTCGAGCCGCCGCACCCGATCGGCATAGGAGACCGGCCGCTCCGGCTGCGCGGCGATCCGCGCGGCCACCACTGGATCATCGAGTTCGATCCAATCGACCGATGTGCCGAGCACCGCGCGATGCGCCGCAGTGGTCAGGCCGAGCGCAGCACCGGAGTCCGACACCATATGCGCGATCCGCTCCGCGGGATAGGCCGGATCCACCGGGACATAGGCCGCACCCGTCTTCGCGATCGCCCACACCGCGAGAACGGACTCGACCGATCGGGCCAGCGCGGTAGCGACAATGTCACCGGGGCCGATGCCGCGTGCTATGAGTTCCCAGGCCAGCCGCGAGGACGCCTCGTCGAATTCGCGATAGGTCAACTCGCGCTGGTCGGCCGGATCACCGGTCGGGTTGAAGCGCACCGCAACCGCATCGGCGGCGGATTCGACGGCAGCGGTGAGCAGTTGACCGAAGAGTGGGGTGCTTGCTCGGCGCCGACGGTTGGTCCGAACAGATCGACTCGCCCTATCCATTCCCAACCATTCGCCTTTCACATCGAGCACATGACAGGGTCGAACAACCGCACACGGAATTCCGCCGCCGCATTCGCTCCTGCGCAACGCAATCGGGTAATCGTCTTGGTGAGAGCTAACTATCCGCGAATACGGAGTGCGTGGTGCTATCTCCGAATCCGTTGTGACACAAGCCCTCAAACATCCCGGGACACTGATCGTTCAGCATTCGTCCCATGTTGTCCACTCGAGCGTTCACTTGCTCGAGCTATAGCCATCCTCGCCTCGTCGCCTGCACGCCTGCCTGGAACCGGGTGCTCGCACCGAGCCGCTCCAGCAGCCGCGCCGTGCGCCGGACCACGGTTCGACGGGACATGCCTAGTCGGCGAGCGATGGTGTCATCGGTCGCACCCAGGCCCATCAGGGTCAGAATCGCCTTATCCCGCTCGTCGAGTTCGTCGGCGGCCTGGTTCACCGAAATCGGCGCCGCCAGCGACCACAGCACATCGAAAGTCTTGACCAGCAACCGCAATCCGGGCGATCCGGTAATGCGCAGACCCATCGGATCCGGGCGGCGCTCGTCCGCGTGCAGGACCAAGCTCGCGCGCTCGTCATCACTGATGATCAGCTTGAACGGCGGCTCCGGCAGGGTGCGCGCCTGTGCCCCACTGGCATTGGTGGACAGCGCGTGCCGCAACCTTTCCGCATCCTGGTAAATAGTGTCCTGATATAGCGTCTGGTAGCGGATGCCGTCACCGATCCGAGAGCGCTTGAGCAGGAACAGCTGTCGCTCGCGTTCCGGATCGCTGAGATAGGGACCGCGTTCGATCACCTTGACCGTGTTGCGGGCCGAGGTCTGCACCTCCTCGAAATCCGCGAGCATCTCCAGGCGTTCGAAGACCGGCACGATCGCGCCGTTGGTACGCGGTGAGCGGCGCACCGATCGGAACGTCTCGCTGAGTCGCGCGGCCGCGGCGTGCATCTGGTTGATCTCGTGCTGCCTGCGCCGCGCCTCGGCTTCGGACAGCGATTCGGGGGCGTGCGCATCCCAGATGGCCTCACCGTCGGCGGAGAGCTGACTGACCGCGGCCTGCAGGTCGGTCAATACCTCCAGCGATGCGGCGGCGGTTTCCTTCGAGACGCCCAGGTATTCGGCGACCTCGCCCAGGCTGGATCGCGGATGATGCACCAGCGCGGCGTAGGTCCGCCCATGCGGTGATCCAGGCTCGAAGATATCGCCCAGCGCAGTCATCGCCTGAGCCTAACGACCGTACGGTCCCCACGGGGCCCCCGTCGGAATATCAAGCCGGGCAAGAAAATCAGTGCGCCGACGGGCCCCATTGCAGCGGGACACCCTTGGCTGCCAAGTACGGCATCGGGTCGACCTTGTTGCCGCCCTGATCCCAGATCTCCAGGTGCAGATGCGGTCCGGTCGAATTGCCGCGGTTGCCGACGGTGGCGATGACATCGCCCGCGTTCACATGCTGCCCGGCGTGCACGAACATCTCGTTGACGTGGCCGTAGACCGCAATGGTGCCGTCGTCCTGCTGGATCCGCACCCACAGGCCGAAGCCGGAGGCCGGGCCGGCCTCGATGACGGTGCCGCTGCTCACCGAGTGGATCGGCGCGCCGAGCTGATCGGCGAAGTCGAGGCCGTAGTGGAATTCGCCCCAGCGGGAACCGAATCCGGAGCTGATCTCACCGGCGACCGGACGCACCGCGGGAGCCGGGGCGAACTGCTGCTGCGCGCCCTTGAGGATCTGTTCGACCTGAGCCAGCGGGCCCGCGATCTCCGGCGGCAGATTGCTGATGCCGAACGGATTGGCGACCGCGTCCGCGATCGGCGCGGCCACCGGAGTGGCTGTGACGGCCTGCGCGGCTTCGGCGACCGGGGCCGCGGCCTTGGCCTCTTCGACAGGTAATTCCGCCGTGCCCTTGAACGTGATGGGCGCGGCGGCTTCCTCGTCCCCGTCGTGCGCACCCGGCAGGAGCGGGGCGGCAATGGCAGGCGCGACCTGGGCTGCGGTGCCGATGAGGGCACCGGCGGCTACCGCGGCACCGGCCGCGACCTTCACCCGGTCGGTGGTCGACGGCTCGGCGCGATGCCGCGTCGGCCGACCCGCAATGCCGTCGCCGATGAGGCTCATGACGGTTATGGAACTGGGGCCTACCCGATGCTGCGACAAAGCTGGTCCTTGCGCTCGACCTACAGTGACTCGATGGCTTCCGAAGTTTTGTAACGTTTCGGCATCCGTTGTGACGGGAACTCTACCTCGTCGTGACCATTCCGCAACCTTCTCGACCAAAATCCCGGTTTAGGGCCAGGTCAGACGTGCGGGTCGGCATCACGAAGCTGCCCCTTTCGAGCGACCTGCAAGCAGTCGCCAGCGGCGACCTATGCGCCACACTGGACCCGTGATCCTCAACGAGTTGAGCGTTCCGATCGTGCTTGCGCCGATGGCGGGCGGGCCATCCACGCCGGAGTTGACGGCGGCGGTCTCCGCGGCGGGCGGCCTCGGCCTGCTGGCCGCCGGATATCTGACCGCGACCGATACCGCGGCGCGACTCGCGGCCACCCGCGAACTGACCACCGCGCCGTTCGGCGTCAACCTCTTCACCCCGGGCCCTGCCGCCGCGCCCGAGAATTTCGCCGACTATCTCGCCGAGTTGGGGCGCACCCACGAGGTCGGGGTGCCGAAGTACGACACAGATGAATGGGACGCCAAGCTCGAGTTGCTCATCGATGCGCCGGTCGCGGTGGTCACCTTCACCTTCGGCTGCCCGAGCGCCGCCGAGGTCGCCCGGTTGCACGAGGCCGGTTCGGAGGTCTGGGTGACGGTCACCTCGGCCGCCGAGGGTCGGATCGCGGCCGAGGCGGGTGCCGATGTGTTGATAGCCCAGGGCGCGGAGGCGGGCGGACATCGCGCCACCTTCATCGATCGCGTCGCCGATGACATCACCGATCCACTCACGTTGCTCGCACTGCTGCAGATCCTCGACGCGACCGCCGACCGGCCGATCGTGGCCACCGGCGGCATCACCACGGGGGCCGGCATCGCGGCAGCACTCGCGGCCGGCGCGGCGGCCGTGCAACTCGGGACCGTTTTCCTGCGCTCGCCGGAGGCGGGCACCAATCCGGTACACCGCGCCGCGCTGGGCGCCGATACCCCGACCATGCTGACCCGCGCCTTCACCGGCCGCCGGGCGCGCGGCCTGCGCAATCGGTTCATGGACGAACATTCCGCGACAGCACCGGCCGCCTATCCGGAAATCCATTACGCCACAGCGCCGTTGCGGGCCGCGGCCCGAGCGGCGGGCAATCCGGACGATGTGAACATGTGGGCTGGCCAGACCCACACGCTGGCGCCCGAGCTACCGGCTGGTGAACTGGTCCGCACCCTGGCCGCTGATGCGAAAACCGCGCTGACCACAGCACTTTCGGGACGAATCCAGTCTTGTTGACAACAGTTTCCGTTTAGAATCGAGGGGCATCGCAACAGCCATCCAGGTCAGGAGAGCGCTATGTCCCTCGATGTTCCCACCGCCCTACTCGAACGCGCCGAACGCGGCGAGGTCGACGACGCCGACTTCGTCGAGGTCGTGCGGGTCTCGCTCCCGTATGCCTGGGAGGTCGTCAGCCGGGTGGCCGGTGAGCTGAATTCCGGCACAGCCGAATTCGCCGATAATGTCGTCGCGCCGCCCGACGAGGTGGCCCGTGGACAACTGCTGCGCGCCATGGCCTCCGACGCCATCCGCGGCGGCCTGGAACGCCATTTCAACGTGAAGCTCGCCTTCCAGAACTGCCACCGCGTCGCGGCCTTCCCGATCGCCGCCGTCGGCGGCGAAACCTACTCCACCTTCATCGGGACTCGTGCCCAACTGCTGAACCAGAGCCCCGAACTGCGCAACTGCTGATCGGCAGCGCAAAACCCCGGCGCGGCAGGGATTTTCCGGCCGCGCCGGGGTCGCGCGTAGTGTGAGCAGGCATGAGCGGCAACGATCTTCGCGACGAGATCGATCGGCGGCTGCATCCCTGGCTGCCGCAACTCGGCTCGGATCGCGGTGCGTACACCAACCATGTGCTACGCGTGCTGGAGCTGTGCGATCTGCTCGACAGTGGCTCGGGCAGCCTGCCGAGCACCCGCGAGGAGTTCCGCACCGCCGCGGCCTTTCACGATCTGGGGATCTGGACCGCGGGCACCTTCGACTACCTGGCGCCCTCCGCCGACCTCGCACTGCAATGGCTCGACCAGATCGACCGCGCCGACTTGGCCGACCTCGTCGTCGCGATGATCGACGAGCACCACAAAATCCGATCTGCGGGTCCGGCCACCGACCCCATCGAGATCTTCCGTCGAGCCGATGCGATCGATGTCGAATACGGCCTGCTCGGACGCTTCGGGATACCTCGCTCCACCTACCGCGAACTGGCGAAGCGGTACCCCGACAAAGGCTTCCATCGCCGGTTGGTCCAACTGGCCGCCAAGCGAATCCGGACGAACCCCACGTCACCACTGCCGATGCTGAAGTGGTGACGCGGGGTTTGTCGTTCTAGGACAGCGTGGTGACCGTGAGGTCGCCGTCGGCGTACTGAGCGCGCAGGCGCTTCTTGTCGAATTTGCCGACGCTGGTCTTGGGGACCTCCGCGATGAAGGTCCACCGTTCCGGCAGCTGCCATTTGGCGAATTTGTCGGCGAGGAAGTCCCGCAGCTCTTCGGGTTTGGCCTCGGTACCCTCGGCGAGCACGATCGCGACCAACGGGCGCTCATCCCACTTCTCGTCCGGCACACCGATGACCGCGGCCTCGGCGACGGCCGGGTGGCCCATGACCGCGTTCTCCAGATCGACCGAGGAAATCCACTCGCCGCCGGACTTGATGACGTCCTTGGAGCGGTCGACCAGGGTGAGGTAGCCGTCCGGGCTGATCTTGCCCACATCGCCGGTACGCAGCCAGCCATTGTCGAACTTGTCGGGGTCGATCACCGCGCCGTCCGGGGCGTAATACGACCCGGTGATCCAGGGACCGCGAACTTCCAGCTCGCCCAGCGACTCTCCGTCATTGGGGACCACGCTGCCGTTATCGCCGACCAGGCGGGCCTGCACACTCGCCGGGAAACGGCCCTGGGTGAAGCGGTACTCCCATTCGTCCTCACCCTCTACCCCGGCGGGCGGATGCGCGACGCTGCCGAGCGGGGAGGTCTCGGTCATACCCCAGGCGTGCAGGATGCGGACGCCGTGCTTTTCCTGGAAGGCACGCATCATCGACGGCGGCACCGCCGAACCACCGACGACCACCGAACGCAGATGCGAGATGTCCTGCGGCTTCGCCGCCAGCCCGGCGAGTACACCACCCCAGATGGTCGGGACGGCCGCGGCGAAGGTCGGCTGCTCGGTGGCCATCATTTCCAGCAGCGGACCGGGCTGCAGGAAGCGGTCGGGCATCAGGACATTCGCGCCCGACATCAGCGCCGCATACGGCAGGCCCCAGGCATTTGCATGGAAGAGCGGGACGATGGCGAGCGCATAGTCGCGGTTGGAGAAGCCCATGCTGGTCGGCTGGCACACCTGCATGGCGTGCAACCAGTTGGAGCGGTGCGAATACACCACGCCCTTGGGGTCACCGGTGGTGCCGGAGGTGTAACACATTGCGGCGGCGGATCGTTCGTCGATCACCGGGTAGTCGAAGGTATCCGGCTGCGCGGCGAGCAGTTCGGCGTAGGAGTGCACCTGGACGCCCTCGGGAGCCTGCAGCGCCGCGGCATCTCCATTGGCCACGATGACGTGGCGGACGGTCTTCAGCTTGGGCAGGTACTGGGCGAACATCGGCACCAGCGTGCCGTCGACGATCACCACCTGGTCCTCGGCGTGATTGGCCACGAAGACGAGTTGCTCCGGGAAGAGCCGGATATTGAGCGCGTGCAGCACCGCACCCATCGCGGGTACCGCGATGTAGGCGACCATATGCTCGTTGTTGTTCCACATGAAGGTGCCGACCCGATCGCCGTCACCAATTCCCAAGCCGCGCAACGCATTTGCGAGGCGTGCCGATTCGGTGCCGAGCTCACGGTATGTCATGGTGCGTACGCCGGTGCCGGTCCAGGTCGATACGGTGGAATCGCCCATGAACGTCGATGCGTAGCGCAGCAACGTCGCCAGCGACAACGGCTCGTCCTGCATGGTGCTCAACATCGGTACTCCTTTTTCTACGGTGGCTACGGCGGCCTGCCGACCATGAGCCACATCACACCGGGGATGCTACCCAAGAGTAGGGCGCACAGAAGGCCCCGTAGCCGATCCCATCAGCAGGCGGGTGCCATCAGTTTGGCCAGCTGGGCCGCGATTTGCGAGGGGAGTCGAATGGCGGCCCCAGGTGTGCCCGAGAACCGCCATCCGACGACGCTCGACGGCAAGTCAGACCGCGGAGTGAGCGGGGTAGGCGTGGACGAGGGCGCTGTCGAGTTTGGGGACGGCATGGGTGAGGGTGTGCTCGGCGCCATGGGCCAGGCGGTGGGCATCGGCCAGGGTGATGCTCGGGGCGACATCCAGTTCGACATCCGCATGCAGGCGGTGGCCGATCCAGCGCATTCGAAGGCTGCGCACGCCGAGCACACCGGGTTCGGCGACCAACGCCTGCTCGGCGGTGCTCACCAGGGCGGGCTCGACGCCATCCATCAAGCGGCGGAACACATCTCGCGCGGCCGTGCGCAGTACGGCGAGAATCGCGATCGTAATCAGCAGACCGACAATGGGATCGGCGAGCGGGAACCCGAGCGCGACACCACCCGCACCGATCAGCACCGCCAATGAGGTGAATCCGTCCGTCCGCGCATGCAATCCGTCGGCCACCAGTGCCGCCGAGCCGATCCGCCGCCCGACCCTGATCCGATACAGCGCGACGGTCTCATTGCCCACAAACCCGATGAGTCCCGCTGCCGCAACCCAACTCAGATGCTGGATCTGCACCGGATCGATCAGCCTGCGCACCGCCTCGTACCCGGCGACGATCGCGGACAACGCGATCATCCCGACCACGAACAGCCCGGCCAGATCCTCGGCCCGCCCGAACCCATAGGTATAGCGTCGCGTCGCCGCCCGCCGACCGAGCGCGAAGGCGATCCACAGCGGCACCGCGGTCAGCGCATCGGAGAAGTTGTGAATGGTATCCGCCGCCAACGCGACCGAACCGGAAGCCAGCACGATCAATACCTGGAGCACGGCGGTCAGCCCGAGCACCGCCAAGCTGATCTTCACCGCGCGGATCCCGACGGCGCTGGACTCCAGCGCACCGTCGATGCTGTCGGCGGCATCGTGACTGTGCGGTACGAAGATCTCGCGCAGCGCACCGCGCAGTCCACCCGGATGGTCGTGGTCATGGTGCACACCGTGGTCGCGCCCATGATCGTGGTCGTGCTCGCGGTCCGGACCGCGCGAATGTCCGTGCTCATGATCGTGGTCAGCACCATGCGAATGCCCGTGGTGGTGACCACGCGAAATGTTCTGCCGGCGTTCAGAATTGCGCTCGTGACTCATTCCGCCACCGCCTGATCGCGAGCAGGCAGTTCGCGTACGGAACCTTCGCCGCGGTGATGCGGAGGTACGCCGGGGCCCGAATGTTCGGCGTTGTACACCGCATCCACGACCAACTGGCGGACGTGTTCGTTCTCCAGGCTGTAGAAGATGGTGGTTCCGGCGCGGCGGGTCCGAACCAGACGAGCCATGCGCAATTTGGACAGGTGTTGCGATACCGAGGGGCCGGGCTTGCCGATGTGACCGGCCAGATCATTGACCGAGAGCTCCCGGTCGACCAGCGCCCACAGGATCTGTACGCGGGTCGAGTCGGCCAGCATGCGGAAGACCTCGACGACCAGCCCGACCTGGTCCTCCGCAATCGGCAACCGCAGTGGCTCGTTATCTGCATTCATACGCAGATAATAGAACTATGGTGCGTCAGATGGAACAGTCCCTTCGGACCGGCCCGACGGCGACACCTCTGCACGGCCGCCGATAGACCGGTCCGCTCCAGCTCATCGGTTCAGTCGGTGTGACTCGTTCGCGGTCAGTACCGACGGGCGCCCGCGTAGGGCATCGAGGAAATCGGCGACATGATCACGCCGGTCCCATAGGTCGAAGCGTGGATGACCTTGCCGTCACCGGCATAGAGCGCCGAGTGGCCGCCGTTGTAGAAGGACACCACGTCACCGGGCTCGAGCTCGTCCCGGGCGACCGGGGTGCCCGCGGACAGCTGCTCATAGCTGGTCCGCGGCACCTTCACCCCGGCCTGCTTATACGACCACTGCACCAGCCCGGAGCAGTCGAAGGCATCCGGACCCGTCGCGCCCATGCTGTATCCGGTGCCGACCTTGCCGCGTGCCGCGTCGACCGCGATCGCACCGTGCGTGCGTTCCGGCGTCACCGCGGGCGCGGGTGGCGAGAATGGCGGCTTGATGCCGAGAACACCGCTGAGGTACGCGATTTCGCCGCGGAACATGTCTGCGGGCACCGTAATTCCGGTTCCCGGAATCGTCGCGAGTGCCGGCGGCTCGGCACCGGGGGCTCCGGCGGGCGCCGATCGCCCGGCCTCTGGAGCCGAACGTTCACCCCACGGAATCACCACGGGCAGTGAGCGCCCCGCCTGCGGCGCGGACCGTTCCACGCCGGGTATCGCGAGCGGAGCCGACCGCTCCAACCCGAACACCCCGACGGGTATCGAGATTTGCGCACCCGGAATCGCCAGCGGAATCGAAAGTTCCTTCCCGCGGACCTCGACCGGCGCGATCTCCGGGACAGCGACCGGATGCTCGACCGCGGGAACCAGCGGGAGTTCCGAACGCTCGATACCCAAAGCCCGCAAGGGCACCGCGAGCGCGGAACCCGGCGCAGTCAACGGCGCCGACAGCTCCTCGCCCCGCGCCGCGACAGGCACGGCACCCAAAGGAGCGATGTAGTTCTCAACCGCAGGAATCAACGGAAGCGCAGAACGCTCGACACCCAAACCCCGCAGGGGCACCGCGAGCGCGGAACCCGGCGCAGTCAACGGCGCCGACAGCTCCTCGCCCCGCGCCGCGACAGGCACGGCACCCAAAGGAGCGATGTAGTTCTCAACCGCAGGAATCAACGGAAGCGCAGAACGCTCGACACCCAAA